>DQTH01000052.1 GCA_015662865.1 Desulfocapsa sulfexigens | reverse complement strand
TGAACGGCTGATTTGTCACTTTAAAGGGTGCAGGGGGTGTCTCTCTTCGTTTTAGCCCTCCAAGTTGGTCTGTTTTGAGCTGAAAGACTCTATGGGCAAGGATCTAACTTGGTGGTTTGCTGCCCACCAAGTACCCTCCAAGTTAAACTTTACCCCCTCCAAGTAGGGATTTTGCCCCTCCAGGTAAGCGAAGACTCCGGGTTGAAGTTTTTTATTTAACCGGCTTATTCTTTATCCTTCTCTCGGGGATGGCATTTGGAATGCACTTCTTTCAGATCATTGATGGTAACCCTTGTATAAACCTGAGTGGTGTCCAGGGACTCATGGCCAAGCAGTTCCTGCACAGCTCTTATATCAGCTTTGTTCTTCAACATGGCTGTTGCACAGGTATGACGAAAGGTATGGGGTGAGACGTTCTTTTTGATCTTGGCCTTTTTGGCGTACTTCTTCACCAGCTCCCAGACTACGTTCTTGGAGAATGTATTGCCCCGAAAGGTAAGGAAGAGATGGTTGTTATATGGATCTTTGATCAGGTCGGGCCGAACCGATTTAATGTAGTTCTCCAGATACCGGCAGGAGATCCGGCCAAGGGGTACCATTCTGTCCTTTCTCCCTTTACCGCAGATAATACGCAGGAACCCATCATTATAATCAACATCGTTTAAAGTGAGATTGTTCAGCTCTTCCTTACGGATGCCGGTTGTGTACAGTACTTCCATTATGGTTTTATCACGATAACCTATGCTGCAGCTTGTGTCCGGAGCGTTGACGATCCTTCTGGCTTCTGATCTGGTAAGGATTCCACGAGGCAATGTTTTGGGAGTTTTTCCGTAAGGTATGTCAAGTGCCGGATCAGAAATGATAAAATCCCTCTGTTTCAGGAATCTTGTAAATCCCTTCACCGTGGAGAGCATATCATTCTGGGTGCAGACACTGTTGGGTCTGCCAAGGTGGTTGATGGTGTGATACAGATCAGTCTGGTAATCAAGGATTACTCCTTTATTGATCTGTTCCACCCGTTCAACCCCAAGGTTTTGCAGAAAGATGAAGAACTTTCCCAGTTTCCTCTGTTGCTCCTTGATGGTACGTTCAGCAAAGTTCTGTACCTTGAGAGACTTGATGTATTCTTTAGCAAGTGTATCAAGGCTTACGGCTTGCATATTCAGGCCTCATTCTCTTTATTTTGGGTTTACTGCTCTTCCGGTTTATTTTATCCTTTTCACGGGGATGGCTCTTTTTATGAGCTTTTTTCAGATCAACGCCCAATCCAGTTATATACCCCTGGGTGGTTTTCAGGTATCTGTGGCCAAGCATTTTTTGCACTGCAACCACGTTTGCTCCATTCTTCACCAGCATGGAGGCAAAGGTGTGGCGTAGAACATGGGCACTTACCTTTTTTGTGATTTTTGCTTTTTGGGCACTGTTGCGGATCATGATCGACACCACCTGTTTACTTAAGGGACGGCCCAGTTGATTAATAAACAGGATCCGGCTCTTGCGGTTCTTTCTGCTTAAATGAGGTCGTACTTTACTGATGTATTCCCTTAAGAATCGGATTGCGTGTCTGCCCAGAGGAACCACTCTGTCTTTGCTGCCTTTGCCATGGTTGATCCTGAGCATCCTCCCTTGCAGGTCGGCATCATAAATGGACAGGTTGCAGAGTTCTGAAAGCCTGATGCCGGTTGAATAAAAAACCTCAAGTACTGCACGGTCTCTGATCCCGGTTCTTGTGCCGAGATTTGGTTGATCCAGGAGTTTTCCCATTTCCTTTCCGGTAAGGATATTACGGGGGATGGTTTTGTCCTTTTTGGGCTCAAAGATATATTCCATCGGGTTAATAAAAATGATATTAGCCTGTTCCAGATACTCGAAGAATCGTTTCAAAGAACGGATCTTCATACAGATGGTGCCTGTGGAATATCTTTTGTTCTTGTTTTTGTCGTAAAAGGCAGCTGCGTACGTTTCTATATCCACTCTGGTAACAGCTTTTATGTTTTTCGTTTCATTCTCTGTCAGATAGCGACGAACATTGCCTGCATAAGCTTTGATGGTGGCCGGGCTTCGATTCAGTACCTTGAGGTGTTCGGTAAACTGAAAGAGCAATTTTTTTGTATCTGTATCTTTCATCTCTTCATACCTCATCTATAGCGTCACTGATTCCGAGCTTTTTTGCTTTGCTTTTTACCTCTTCCATATCAGCAAGGCCGATCAGGAATTTTTTGCTGCTGTCATTGTTTTCTTCACCGTTTTCCTGATAGATCAACTCATAAACATACTCCCGGCCCTTTCTGCCGGTTATTGAATAAAGGTACTCAAGCTCAACGAGTTGCCTGATATGGGTCTTGACCTGGAAGTCACTCCAGCCGGAGAATTCACGGATATCACGGCGGGTAAAGCTGATCTCTTCCATTCCCTTTTCTGTTTTTTGTTCGCTCATATCTTTGATGAGGATCAGGAGTTTTCTGGATGAGGGAGAGAGTTCATCGAGCGATCTGCCGAGTACTTCCGATGCTATTTCGTTTGCTTTTTCTATATCGTCGAGGGTTACCAGGATGTATTCTTCCTTTTCTCCGTCATAGTCCATGGTTTGCCTTGGTCTTTGGTGCTGGAACAGAAAGGTAATGGTGAGGATGAGATTGAGATATTTCATATGATCCCTTCTTGCCCGAAGTGATTTACTGCCAAAGCTAAGAAGATCTCCATAGGGATTGATCACACGTATTGGCTGCAGCAGGTGTTGAGCAGCAAGATGTTTGTTAGTAATCTTTTTTGCAGCAAGTTTATTCATCATTCCTGCCATGGTGTGGCTTTGTCGCTGTTTGGCAAGGATCTTTTCTGTCATCTCCTGGGATTCATCGATGGAGATAAAGACAAAGCGGGAAGCGGTTTCCCCATCTATCTCGACTTGAGTCGTGGTGATAAAGACCATGAGCGGCCCCTCAACTGTATTTTCTCCTGTCTTCATCTCACCTGTTATTGGATCTTTGCCCGTATAAGCCACGGTGATCTTTTTGGAACTCTGGATAGTTCTGATGGAATAAATTGCACCTGTCATGCCGTCCAGCTCTTCTATGGCCAGGATCTTATGGGCAAGGCTTCCTGATTCTTTGTAAAACAGAGCCTGGTCGGTGAGTCGTGTGTATTTGATGGTCTCTTCTGCGGGGATGAGTGAAAGGATGGTGTCCTGTAGATAGGATTTTCCAGCTGCGGAACGGGACTGGATCATGACGGATAAGGGATCAGACATCTTTCTGGAGACTGCTGCAAGGTAGCAGAGCAGTTTGTTCATGTCTTCACCGGTGTAGCCGATGGTTTCGAGATCTTTGGTGATGTTGTCGAGGAGGTTTGGGCTTTTAAGGAACCCAAG
>DQTH01000221.1 GCA_015662865.1 Desulfocapsa sulfexigens | reverse complement strand
CCTTTTGGTAAAAATATTGGCTAAATTTACGGACTGGCTCATGCCAGTAAAATCCATTCAGCTTGTAGCTGGATGACTTATTGAGGAAGCTCTATTTATATGGAATAAGGCACTAAAAAGAACAAACTCCTGACACAGACAGGAAAACTGCGACAATATCAAAGATGGAGAAACACAGAACTCAACAGGAACACACTTTAAAAGTGCATAAAAAAGGAAGGTGAATGGCTGCCAGGACGAATTTCGGTATAAACAGGGCAGCGCTGGCTATCAATTGATTGCCAGACGCTTGGAAAGGAGTCATCAACTCTCAGGTTACCTTGAAAAATTCGAGTTTTAATTCGAACACCGGAGTGTATAAAAAAGCGATTTTCAAGGTAACCTGAATATTTTTATATCTATTAATCAGGAGGAGTTACTGCAGTAATCTATCATACTCCTTACTTAAAAAGATTATGTGATGCCTTTCTTCGTTGGCCATTAATTTGAAAAAATCTTTGCTTTCAGGATCATTTTCTTTTGTTGCAAGACGATTATAAAGATCAAAAGCCTGAGTTTCGAGCATAATGCCCAGCTGAAGTATATCCTCCTGAGATGCTGACCCGGAGCTGAAATGGTCCAGAATCTGCTGCTTGCTGAATCCACCCTCAAGGGTCTCAGGGCTATCATTTTCATCAATTGCAACATCTGGGAACAAATCCTTAAGCATAGCCTTGTGACCTTCTTCAAACTTTGCGAGCCGTTCAAGCAATGATTTAACCTCACTGTCACCACACTCTTCTTGCAAAACCAGATAAAGCTGTTGCAGCCCGTCTTCCATGGCGTATCCCATACGGAAGACATTTGCAAAATCTCCGGAAACAAAGAACTCCAGACCAAAATCCACATCACCGACAGCTTTTTTGCCGTCATAGGCGACAATTCCTCCACCCATATTGTAAATATGAGAAAAATCCTCTGCAAGTAAAAACTGGGCAGCAGCCTTGCTGCGCACTCCAGAGTGTCAGTAGACAAATGTCGGTTTTGATGGATCCAGCTCGACCTTCCTGTCCATCAATTCCCTGACAGGAATGAGTGTGGCACCGGGTATATGCTCTTTTCCATATTCTTTTGGCTGCCGAACATCGAGCAGCTGATATTCATCCGGGTTATGGTCTGCCATGAACTTCTTCACCTTTTCAGGACTAATATTGGCACCCGGTGAAAATAGACTTTTCCAATTCATTCTGTCAGCTCCTTGTACATGTCATCATTATAGCCAACATACCAGATCTTCCCCACCCGCAAAGCCGGTGCCCGCAGATTTCCTGTTCTTCCAAGAGCCACTTTTAAAATATCTTCCTTTGACTCTGCATCCGGCGTAAAAAGCACAGTTTTCTTCCCTCTTCCAACGTGCAAAGTTGCAGCCTTCTTGAAGAGGTCCCATGCACCATCAGCTTTAATCACATTTTTCCTGGCATCAACAATCTCATCGATCTTCACACTCGCCTGCTCAAGAGCCTCCTGAGCTTTTTTACATGAGGTTCAGCCTTTACGAAAATACATCCAGTCTACTCTCATTTCCAATTCTCCCTTAATATTTTTGGACCTTCAAAAAACTTTCACCTGCTTTTCTGCCGAAAACCAGTATTAGCTCAGTTATGAAATTTTTCCATAAATTTTCTATCAATCCAATCCTTTATCCGAAATGCCAAACCGCCGGAGATCTGAAACCAATTTTTACGGAGAACACCTTTTTCATTGCCAAGGTTAAAAATAAGCAAATAATCTCCGCCAGGATCAAACGGCTGCAGCGCTTCATTTTGCAAAAAAGCTTTAATATTATGGAAAAGCACAGGATTTTCCCGGACAGCATAAACGCCTACCTTATCCAGAGGCTGCTCTTTGTAGTAAATGCAATCTCCACCTCCAAAAATATCGGGATAATCAGGACACTGCAAAAAACGATTAACGAGCAGCCCACCGTCAGGACCTGTCTGCAATCCCGCCTCCCGAAAAAAGGAAGAGGGATGAACTCCTGTTGCCAGAATCATAAAATCAGCATCTTCCTCATGGCCGGAATCAAAAGAAAGGTGGTTATCACGAATAGCTGTGAGATGACCTGCCTCCTGAATGGAAACTCCGCTATTTTCCAAAATTTTTCGGCTTTTTTTCTGCATGCCACAAGGAAACTTACTTAACAGTTTACGGCCGGCAAAAAGAACCACCCTGGAAGAAAAAGCTGCCTTGCTCAAAAGCTGGGCCACATTTCCTGCAGTCTCTGCACCAGCCGGTCCACCGCCGATAACAGCTACGGTAACAGCCTGTTTCCCCGCGAGTTGTTCAATCTCGGATCTGGCTTCATACAAACGCTCAATGGGTTTGACTGCATATATTCTTTCACGGCTTCCTTCGATCACCGGGATGTCTACATGACTGCCGGTATTAAAGGAGACCACATCATAATTTACAGTTTTACCGGATTTCAGGTGAAGTTCACGGCTGACAGGATCTACCTTGACGATAGAATCACGTATAAAAGTGCCTCCCTGATTTTCAACATTCTTTTTAATAGCAAAACGAATGTCATCAGGCTCGTATCCACTCCCGAGCATCCCCGGCCCCATTCCCGAATAGTAGTGATAATCCGAAGGCCCAATCACTGTAACACTATGGCCAAGATCACAGATTTTATCTATGTTTGCCATGGTCACCATGTGGGCATGGCCTCCACCTGCCAGAACAAGATGTTTTCCCATCATAACTCCCAGATTGTTAGTAACTTACAGAATAATTTCTCGAGTCTGTGCTTACCTGTTTTTTCAAAGAAAATATTCTCATAAAGTACTTATACCCCCTTGCGGGGTGTTGTTCTGTTATTTTCCACCAACAGAGAAGGATACCGTTGGCTGCACATAAAGAATAGTAACCTTCATTGACGAAGGTGGCAAAAATTTCTTATAGATGCACCAAAAACTGTTTTTTGTTACGGACAGCTTTGTAGCCTTGTGGAAACTGGATTCCCACCTTCATGGAAATGCCCCATAGCCAATTTACACTTTAAACTTACCCACCAGTTCCTGAATCTTACTGGCTATTGCTGACAGTGAAGAAGAACTATCCTTAACCTTATTCGCACTTTGAGTCATATCCTCTGTAACCGAGTTAATCTGACCAATATCTTCAGCGATCTCACCGGCCATCATTGAGGTTTGGGCTACATTCTCATTAACCTCTGCAATGCCCTCGGCCGCCTGCATTACATTTGTACCAATCGTACCTGTTGTAGCAGCCTGTTCTTCAATGGAAGTACGTACAGTATCAACAATCTCGTTCATTTTGTTGATAACTTCACTGATCTCCTGAATTTCAGTCACTGTCTGATCAGTGGAATTTTGAATGCCCTCTATCTGCTGTTTAATCTCCTGGGTAGCATCAGAGGTCTGGCGGGCCAGTTCTTTAATTTCATTGGCTACAACAGCAAAACCCTTTTCAGCTTCACCAGCTCTAGCTGCCTCGATTGTGGCATTCAGGGCCAGAAGATTGGTTTGTGCCGAGATATCAGAAATTACTTCGGTTACCTTACTGATCTCATTGGCAGCCTTGCCCAGTACATTTACTTTTTCTGTGGCACTTCTTGCCTGATCCACGGCTGATGTGGCAATCCGGCTGGCCTCGTCGGTATTGCCGGCAATTTCAGAAATGGTTGAGGTCATTTCCTCAGTGGCAGTAGCCACCATATTGACGTTTGTCGATGCCTCTTCACTGGCAGCTGAACTGCATTCATATTGGAGCTCATCTCTTCTGCTGCTCCGGATACAGCCTTGGTTCGCCCGGATGCCGATTTAGTGCCAGCCTGCATTCCATCTGCTAACTCGGAAAGCCCCGCTGATGAATCTGACATTTCATAGGTGCTCCCCTGGATATCAATAAGCATACGCCGGATGTTGCCAAGAAAAGCATTAAAAGTTGTGGACAATTCAGCAAATTCATCAAGAACAGAATCTCTGTAAATTTCACAGTCACGACAATCGGTAAAATCCCCACCCAATATACGCGGGCACTCCACTCTGGTAGAAAAAGAACCACTTCGTTCCCAGCACATGCATTCCTGCCCATAGCTGGAACAATCTTTTTTTCCGCAATCTCTGGTCGCAGAACAATTTATGCTATGAAGCCTTTTACTTTCCATACTGACTGTCAGGTCCCCATCTCCAGCCTTTTTAAACTTTTCTACCAGCTGTCTCATCGGCTTATTAATCAGAAAATTCATCAAATAATAAACCGCGGTCATGGTAACTACGAGTATGGCCAGTCCGGCACCGGCCATTTTGTAAATATTCATGCGGATAGCAGCTGTTGTTGCACTTATATCGTTAGGAATGGCCAGG
This sequence comes from Desulfocapsa sulfexigens, assembly GCA_015662865.1. Classification (GTDB taxonomy): domain Bacteria; phylum Desulfobacterota; class Desulfobulbia; order Desulfobulbales; family Desulfocapsaceae; genus Desulfocapsa; species Desulfocapsa sulfexigens_B. The sequence continues at coordinate 15,857 of DQTH01000221.1, read as the reverse complement.
ACTCCAACAACTTTGTCGCTGTAATCTCGTAATGGCCCATAAACGGTCAGAAAGTCTTTTCCTTCTCTATTGGTCCGCCTGGTTTGTACTTCACCTTCCTCCATAACCTTTCTAAGCCATGAATAACTAGTTTCTGGGATTGTTAAGGAGTGTGTTTTTGCAAGATACTTAAAACCCTGTCCATCAGGAACAATTACAGAAATATCAACATTCAGAACTTCCTTCATCGAATTAAGTAATTTACTATTCAGCTTAATACCAAACTCCACGGATCCAATATGGTTCTTATCCATAAAGACAGGTACAACCCCTCTGATTCCAAAACCGGCAACGCCCTTTTCTATACCGGAAACAACCCTTTTTTTTACTATTTACTTCGACCACTGTATGGCGAAAAGAAGAGAGGTCATCATCAAATTTTTTCGGTTTATGAAGTCTTAAAAAGGAAGTGGCAGGTGAAGTATGAAACTGGAACTGCGCAAGAGCAAGTCGATCTTTTTCATTTTTAAAAAAAGGCATGGTTATATCTGAAAGCTGCTGCCGGTTACGAAAACCAAATGCCTTCTGTACATCAGGCATGGACGCAACGACAAGAGCCAGAGATGTAGCCATATGGGCCTCATCTTCAAACCCCCTTTGAACGCCGTAATACTTAGCCTTAAGTCTCAGCTCTTCAGCCTGAAAAAACCTGCTACTACGTTCAATTGCAGTGGAGATAACAATAGTAGAGATCAGCAGACAGAAAGAAACCCCTACCAACCCCTGTAATCTTGCCTTAACTGTCTGTGGTAATAATCTTTTAAACATCGTTTCCCCCTTATATTTTGTCTGCGCTCAATTTTCTTTTTAAAATGATTCTTCTGTTTCAGTATATGTGTTGAAAAAAAAAAAATGAAATAAAAAAAAAAAATGTTTCATTCGGAAAAACGTACGAATCCAGCTAAATACTTGATGTTAAACAATAAACACCTAACTATATAACAGAGTACTATCAACTGTTATTTTTTCTGTGTTGAACAACAAACATGGCTGAAAGAACAATAACAACACCAGGCAGAATTTTTAATTCGGGAATAGTCCCCTTAAGTAAAAAATCCAGGAAGAGAACAAGTGCGGGGTAGAGATAGGAATAAGCCATTACTCTGGTAGGTCCCAGAAAAAGAATGGCATATTGAGTGATGAAAAAGCTGATTATGGTGGAAAAAATTGCCACATAAAGAAGCCCCATCCATAATTTGTCAGGGATATCAGTAAAAGAGATTGTTGTGAGTTGCGATCCGGCCAGAAGTAAGAGCCAAAGTGAACCTGTGACCATAACCCAGAAAGCCATGACAGGCATGGGTTCATTACGATGGAAAAGACGAACCAGAGGAGTATATAATCCCATAAACAGGCAGCCGACAAAAAAAATCAGATCACCTTTATTCAAAGACAGCTCTGTAAAGATGCTCAACTCACCCTTGAAAACGATCCACAACGCTCCAATCAATCCAAGTACCAGTGCAATCAAACGAGTTCTGCCCAATCTTTCGCGATTGAGCACCATGGCATAAAGACCGGAAAGAGATGGAACCAGGGTGAAAATGGCGCTGATATTGAGTGCGGTTGTGTAGCGGAGGGAAAAAAACATGGACCAGAAACAGATCACCAGGGTAGCGGAGATCACCGAATAGCGACCCAGAGCAGCAAGTGAAACTTTGAAACCGTAACGAAACCAGATCAGGGGGGCAAAAAGAAAACTGGCGAGCAGAAAACGAAGCAGCGTTAACAGGACAGGGTCCAGTTCATGGCTGATGCTTGCCACTACAGGAAAAGAGCCGGCAACAAGAACGGCACAGAGGAGCATCAGGAGGTGGATTTTCAAAAACTGCATTTTCCCCTCTTGTTGCTCCTCTGTTCAACTATGCACAATCAATGCTTACATGAGTCACCACTCTTGTAAGCACCTGGAATAACGTCAGTCCTGCACGCGATCTCAGGGTGGCTTAGATGTGAGCGCATGCAGCTAGGCCACCCTGGGATCGCTTGCTTATTCTTTACTCTCCTCGGCGATTACTTCAAATTCCTCTTCTTCAGCCGCAGAACCTACATCTTCCGATTCTTCTTCGATGTCTTTGTCTTCAACTTCTTCTTCAGCGGCAATTTCTTCTCCGACAACTTTGTCAGACCCGAAAAACCGTACATAGAGAACTCCAACGAGCACAAAAAGCATTGGCACTGTCCAGATCAGTCCAAGGCCAAGTGGTACGATTGATACCATATAAAGAAGCAGCATCACCAGATACAGGCCAAAAACAGTCCACCATTTTTTATGGATGGCCTTACGTGATGTTTCAAGGGCTTCCCAGGGACCGAGTCCTTTCTCAAGAATCAGCGGCAACGCCAGAGCATAACCAACGGAAAGATAAATTCCGGGAAGCACAAGAAGAACAAAACCGATTACAACAAGTATGAGTTGTAGTGTGAGGGCTATGGTGATGGAAAGGGCTCTGGAAAAGCCAGCAAAAACCATTTTCCAGCTTATCCTCTGTTCCTTCGCATGCCTGACACCAATCAGCATCAAGCCGGCCATGAACATTGAGGAAAGCCAGGATGTAACAACCTGCAGACCCACATTAAAACCAATTGCCGAGTTGGGAGCCATCTGACCGACCATTCCCTGCAATGCAAATACTCCAGCGAAAGAAATGCCAAAAATCACAAGATACATGAAAAGAACACCACCCCAAATGGAAGCTTTCGTCCCTTTGGTTTTCTGCCATGCCTCTTTAATAAGCTCGCCAACAGTAAAATCAGTGAAAGTCTCAGGTACTTCTTCTTCATCTACCTGCTCGACTGCCACATCCTCAGAATCATCTTCACTATCTGTAGTTGCAACTGCCGCTGCTGTGGCGGCTACAGCAGTTCCTGTTCCTGCTGCGATAACTTCGCCATCCAATACGGTTTCAACTACCTCAGGCTGGCAGATTCCACAGTAGAGCTTTGAATCAATTTCCTGGAGAAAATCCGGATGAAACTTGTCACCACAAACTGAGCAGACTTCTTGAAAAGCATCGTCTTCGTCAGTGGAATCCAGATCAGATTCTTCTTCAGCTACAACCTGATCTGCCTCCTCCAGTAGATCAAAATCTTCTGCGACAGCATCCTCATCCTCAAGGTTCTCAACTTCATCGATTTCATCAATATTGCCAAGGGCATCATCTTCGTCTTCAAGGGTATCGTCTGACAGGACATCTTCCTCAGGAATTTCAGAAGATTCCTCTGCAGACTCAGGCATACATATGGAGCAGTAAAGTTTTGAATCGACTTCCTCGAGAAACTCCTCGTCAAATTCCTGATTGCAGGAAGAGCACGTTTTCAGAGATGTATCACTGGTTCCTTCACTTTCTTCCGCATCGATCCCTAGCTCTTCCTCTTCCGGCTCTATTACCTCATCTGCCTCTGATGGCAAAAGCCCAAGTGCAGCCGCTTCTGTACTTACCGGTTCATCGTCATAGAGTATTTCCTGACGCATCATGCCACTATCATCAACCGGGGGGAGTATGTCCTCGGTGAACAAAAAAACTTTCATGCATTTCGGGCATCGCAGTTTTCGTCCTGCGTAAGAATCATCTACAGAACCATGCACCCCGCAATGGGGACAATCAATCTTCATGTACAGCCTCCACGTTCTTGGTCTTTAACCTGGATAAAGTTACGGTAAGAGGAAAACAAAACCAGTATAATAGTGAAGTGTAGTACAAAACTACTGATAAAATACAGGAAAAATTACTTTTCCTTTTAATTTTTCTCTTTTTTCCAGAGGAGCACCCAATGGAACTAATTCTTATTGCGGCCATGGCCAAAAATAGAGTGATTGGAAAAAACAACAAAATTCCCTGGCACATTCCTGATGAAATGCGTCATTTCAAAGAAACTACCATGGGGCATGCCGTGATCATGGGTCGAAAAACATTTGAATCCATCAAAACTCCTCTGCCAGGACGCCTTAATGTGGTGCTCACCAGAAATCCTGACCTCAGGAGCCCGGGATTTCATTTTACAGACAGCATTGAAAAAGGTATCGATTACTGTCGAAACCAGAAACAGATTTTCATTATCGGTGGCCAGTCAATTTTCCAGAAATCCATGAAAATCGTTGATACTATCCTACTCTCAGTACTTGATGAAGAATATGATGGTGATGCAGTTTTCCCGCATATCTCCATGAAAAATTTCCGGAAAATCTCTGAAAAACGTATAGGAGAATCACAGCCTTTTACGCTTTTCACTTTCCAGCGCAAGAAAAAAACTGATGCTGCCTGAGCTGCCATCACTTCCCATCCATGCAATTCTCCCTGAGCTGCAGGATAAACTGTCCAGGCACCAGTCTGTAATCCTCAGCGCAGAGCCGGGTTCCGGCAAGACCACAATTATCCCTCTGGTCCTTGCCAGCGAAGAATGGCTGCAGGGGGAAAAAATCATCATGCTGGAGCCCCGGCGTCTTGCTGCACGAATGGCTGCAAGACGAATGAGTGAGCTTGCCGGGGATAAAACCGGTGGCCTGGTAGGCTATCGCATTCGTTTTGATAAAAAAATCAGTACAAAAACACAAATCGAAGTGGTAACCGAAGGGATTTTTCTGCGAATGATACAGAACGATCCGGAACTTTCAGGGGTTGGGCTGGTTATATTCGACGAATTCCATGTTCGTTCCATTCAATCAGATCTTGCCCTGGCCCTGTGTGCAGATGTTCTTGAGCTGAGAGACAACCTGAAAGTCATGATCATGTCTGCCACCATGGACAGTGAGCGAGTCGCCGGATTACTGGGAAAGGCCCCGGTAATTACAGGAGAAGGACGATGTTTTCCCGTTGAAACAATCTATCTTGCAAGACCTTCCAATGACTACCTTGTCCCACGTACTGTCAAAGCCGTCCATCATGCAATGGTCGAACGTGATGGTGACATCCTGGTGTTTCTCCCTGGAGCCGGTGAGATTAAAGCAGTGCAAAAGAGGATTGAAGGAGATATCAAATGCTTGACTCTTTATGGAGACCTGCCTCAGCATAAGCAGGACCTTGTCTTCAAAACAACTGAAAAAAGAAGAGTAATACTGGCGACTCCCATTGCTGAAACCAGTCTCACAATTGAAGGAGTGTCCGTTGTCATTGATTCCGGTCTCATGAAGATACCCAAATTCTCTCCTGCAAATGGATTGACCTCTCTCCATACCGTATCGATTTCAAAAGCCTCGGCAGATCAACGAGCAGGCAGGGCGGGCAGACTTGGCCCTGGAGTTTGTTACCGTTTGTGGACCAAAACTGAGCAACACTCAATGGCCGAATTTCTGCCACCGGAAATTATCGGCGCTGACCTTGCCCCGCTGCTCCTTGAAGTGATGCAATGGGGAGTAAAAAATCCGGCAGAACTGACCTGGCTTGATCCGCCACGTACAGCCCAGCTTGAGCAGGCTGGTAAACTGCTTGTCCGTCTTGGAGCAATCGACAATCGCGGGAATCTCAGCGATCTTGGAAAACAGATTGCATCCTTCCCTCTGCACCCGCGCCTAGCAACCATGCTGCTCTACGGTCGTACGCACAACAACGCAATTCTTGCCTGCCGTCTCGCCGCTCTTCTGCAGAACCGTGATCTGTTTCGTAGAGGCAATACCGAGCAGAGTGCAGACATCGAAGATCGGCTGGATATCCTTCGTCTCTTCGATCGAAATGAAACAGGCCTTATCCGTGCAAAAGGAGCAGATATTTCTCTTTGCAGACGCATTTTGCGTGAAGCAGATCAGTACCAGCGACTCCTTAGAGTAACAGGAGAGAAACATGATTTTAAGGAAGCGGGTAATTTACTGGCCATCGCTTATCCTGACCGTATCGCAAAAAAGAAAACGGGTTCCAGTCAACATCTGCTGGCTTCCGGCCGGGGAGTTATTTTATCACCTTATGATCACCTGCAACAGGCTGATTTTCTGGTGGCGGCAAATGTCGATGGCGGCAAAAAACAGGGTAAAATCTTCCTTGCAGCATCCCTTTCCCTTGAAGAAATTCTGCATGGACAGTCTCATTTATTGAACACAAAAGAAATAGTGGAGTGGAAACAATCTAAAGTTGAGGCAGTATCTGTTCTTTCCCTTGGCAGCCTGGAAATTAAAAGGGAAGCTCTGCGACAAGTGAATCCGGATAAGATCCGGAAATGTCTTATAAAGGGAATCAGGCAAACTGGAATAGATTGCCTGAACTGGCAGAAAAAGAGCCGTGAGTTACAGGCCAGAATGGAAACCGCCCATGATCTGGACCCGGGAAAATGGCCCGATGTGTCGGATAAAAACCTTATTGAAAACCTTTCCTGGCTTGAGCCCTATCTCGATTCCATGGGCAGTCTCAAACAGGTGAAAAAACTCGACATTCATTCCATCCTCCTGACACTTCTCCCCTGGAAGGACCAACAGGCGCTCGACCGGTTATTGCCCACCCACTATCAGGCACCAAGCGGATCAAAAATCAAACTGCAATATATGCCGGGCAAGCCGCCTGTTTTAGCTGTCCGTCTTCAGGAAATGTTCGGTGCATCAGAAAGCCCCTCTATATATAATGGCAGACTTTCCATTTTAATCCACCTCTTATCACCTGCAAGACGTCCTGTACAGGTAACAGCAGATCTTGCTTCATTCTGGCAAAACACCTACCCGCTGGTCAAAAAAGAACTTGCCGGCCGCTACCCGAAACATTACTGGCCGGACGATCCGCTCCTTGCTCAGGCAACTGCCCGCTGTAAACCACGAAAATAACTTTTTTAAGATATTTTACGTACGGAAAGGACAACACCGTAAGATCTGTCATCCCGACTGAAAATCTCTCCACCGCTTTTGGCAACGGTTTCATCCATTCGGTCAGCCATCTTGGGAACACAGAGAAAGTGCAACTCCTGCCCGGTGCTCATTTTATCGAGACGTGCCCGCACGTCTTTAAAGCCCCATCAGCAATCTTTACGATAATCCGTATCTATTCGTACTCGTTTTCTCATAAATGCAGTTTAAGTTCTTAACCCCCTGCTCGTTTCACTTTATAACCAAGTCTGCCAAGTTCCTGCTCAAGAATATCCCTGTGGTCGCCCTGAATCTCAACAACCCCATTCTTCACGCTGCCACCACTTCCACATTTTTGTTTTAAAGATTTTGCCAGTTTTTTCAACGCATCCTTATCAAGCGGCAGGCCGGTGATAAGAGTTACACCTTTTCCTTTTCGGCCTTTTGTCTGCCTCATCAACCTGACAATTCCATCGTTTGGAGGAGCCGACTGTTTTTTTCCTTTTTTTCCTTTTGTTTCTTTAATAGGAAGAACTTTTCCGGATTCGGTTGAGTATACCAGCCTGCTATTTTCAGATTTTCTTTTCATACACTGACCTGCATTCCCACAGCCTTTAACCCATCAGCGGCAGAACTGGTTATTCCACCGGTATAGCCGGAACCTTCGCCAATTGGATAGAGATTTTTAACATTCACAGATTCACACCTGTCATTACGTGTAATCCGTACAGGCGAGGATGCCCGGGTTTCCGCACCAAGGAGGATTGCCTGATCAGACACAAACAAAGGAACCTCCTCTTTCCATTTATTAAAGGCGACATTCAGCTCTGTCAGCACAAAATCAGGAAAAATTTCCTTCATATCTGCCGGCACCACTCCCATTTTGTATGAATTTTCAGGTAAACTATTAAGAATACTCCTGCCCAGAAAATTCATCAAATTTTGAGCAGGGGCCTCCCAGTTTTCGCCACCCGCTTGAAAAGCCCTGCGTTCAATATCCTGCTGAAACTCTATTCCTGCCAAAGGACTTGCCGATTTATAATCTGTTGGATGGCAGCTCACAACCAGAGCCGCATTGGAAAAAGGAGAAGATCTTTTAGAATAGCTCATCCCGTTTAAAACCAGCATACCGTTTTCTGATGATGCATTTACGATTTCACCGCCAGGGCACATGCAAAATGTATATACGCCCCTGCAAATCTTTCTATTGGTATGATTCAGAGAATAGGTTGCAGCTCCTAATCCCGCATAATTTTGGTATTTATCTCCATAACGCATGAGGTTAATGGTCTGAGCCGGATGTTCGATTCTCACTCCCACAGAAATGGACCTCTGCTCAACAGCCACCCCTTTTTCATGCATCATCTTAAACGTATCGCGGGCAGAATGACCGAGTGCAATGAAAATGCTGGAAGACAGGAACTCCTGTTCTCCGTTTATAATGATACCAGTGGCTTTGCCGTCTGATACCAGAATGTCTGTCATTTTTGAGCTGTAATGAATTTCCCCACCCCGCTCCAGGATATAACGCCTGATATTACGCACAATTTTGCACAACACATCTGTGCCCAGATGAGGCTTACTGATATATTCTATCTCCTGCGGAGCACCAAATTTGACAAATGTCTTCAGGACCCTGTTAACAGTACTGGTGTTATTGTTTCTTCTTGAAAAGAGTTTTCCATCCGAGTAGGCGCCGGCTCCGCCCTCACCAAACTGAATATTTGACTCAGGATTTATTTCCCTCTTTTTTATAAAATTCTGCACATCAAGGGAGCGTTCATCAATCTTTTTTCCCCTTTCAAAAATCAAGGGTTTGATCCCATGATCAATGAACTCAAGGGCAGCAAACATACCTGCAGGGCCAAAGCCCACAATGAGCGGTCTTTCGCTGTTCTCAGCTATCTTTTTATTGACCTCTTTTGCTTCTGTGTAGATTGAAAATTTTTGTTTGTTTGCATAATCATCTGCAACGATAACAAGCAATGAAACCTGATAGTAGAATTGTTCCTGATTTTTCATATCAGGTGATTTACTGAGAATTTTTGCGATAACAATATTCTCTTCAGCTATTTTCATCTTCTCTGATGCAGCTGTAATGTATGCTGCATTCCCGTCCTGTTCGATGGGAATGCGTAAATTGTTAATGATCAGTTTCAAAGAAAATCCTTTTCAGGCTGGCTACAGTCAGTTTTTCACAGCCAGTGTTACCGCAGCTGAGGCATGAATTTCAGTTGTGTCATAAAGCGGCACTTTTGTATGTTTCTGCTGAACCAGCAATGCAATCTCTGTACATCCCAGAATAACTGCTTCAGCTCCTTTTTCAGCCAATTCATCTATGATGGCAAGGTACTTTAAGAGTGAGCGATCAAGAAATTTACCAAGACAAAGTTCTGAATAGATAACATCGTGAACAATCTCCCGTTCATCAGGCTCAGGCACAACAACCTCAATATTATATTTATCCGTCAATCTGCCTTTGTAAAAATCTTCTTCCATTGTAAATTTTGTTCCGAGTAAACCCACTCGTTTGATACCATTTGCAACCAGCCTTTCAGCTGTGGCATCGGCAATATGAAGAAGTGGGATGGAAACAGCTTGTTCAACTTCCGGAGCCACTTTGTGCATGGTATTGGTGCAGATGAGCAGAAAATCAGCGCCCCCTGCCTCAATGGATCTTGCTGCAAAAGAGAGGATCTCTGCTGTTGCTGCCCAGTTATCCTGGTGCTGCAGTTTTTCAATTTCATCAAAATCCACACTGTACATGGATATTTTAGCAGAATGAAGGCCGCCCAGTTCCTGCTTGATCCCTTCATTGATGGCTTTATAATAACTTGCCGTGGATTCCCAGCTCATTCCACCCAGCATTCCGATAGTTTTCATATTTTCTGTGTTTTGGCGACCAGCATTTCAACTGCACCTTTTTGAAATTGATACGCAACTTCTTTAAAGGAAACCAGGATCCCTTTCTCCGACAAAACCGACATAACAGGTTGCAGTTGTTCAGACTCCTGCCCATCAAGAGACAGCAGTGGATACACCCTGACTTCTTCAGCCACACGGCACAACTCCAGTATTGATGAAACATGCTCATCCAGACTTACCTGTTCACTATACAGGAACAGGTAATGGGAACAGAGTGCCAAGTCAAATTGTTTGTTTGCAAACGGAAGCTTCGGCAGCATTGCATTGACATATCTCCCTTCCAGCTTTCCCTTGGGATAATCGGCAAGGAAGCTCTCCATTGCCTGCATTCTTGTGCTTCCAAGTTGTTCAATACTGGAAAAATTTTCCCAGATATATTTTTCTTTGGTTTTCTGCAACTGATCCATTATTTCAGGATAGACAGTATTCACTCTGGAGCGGATAGCTTTTACATCAAACTGATAAATTGGGTCAATTGATACAACATTGCCTACTCTTGCAGTCAACTCAGCATTAAAGCAGGCTGGTCCATCGCCGCAACCAACTATGGTTTTCTCCAGGTCGCCATCAGACAATGAAAACATCGCCTGATATTCCTCAAAAGACCTTCCCCATGGAACAATATGTGACAGTTTCAAATGAATGCCCTTTATACATTTTACTTTTTCAGAAGATTACGCAAAACCTTTCCTTTCAGCCACCGCTCCAGGTTATCCGCGAAAAAATCCGCAAAACGCTCCCGCCAGTCTTCCACTGCATCGCAATAATGTGGAGAAATCAACACATTATCCAATTCCCACAGGGGGTTTGACGGAGGTAATGGCTCCTCGCTAAATACATCAAGATAGGCACCACCAATGCTCTTTTCCCGAAGGGCTGTGACAAGAGCAATTTCATCCACAATATTGCCCCGCGCTGTGTTAATCAAATAGCCACTATCTTTCATGGCTTCAAACATCTTTACATCAAAAAAATGGTATGTTGCCTCATTGTAGGGTAGATGCAGTGAAACAAAATCCGCATCAGGCAACAATTCCGGAAGTCTGTCTGGTGTATAAACGGCATCTGCTTCCGGCGATTCCTGAACACTTGACCGCACCGCAGTCACATGCATACCAAAGTGATGTGCATTGGCTGCCACAGCCTTGCCAATATGGCCAAAACCAATGAGCAGTAATCTTTTTCCTTCAAGAGATTGCCACGGCAGTTTGCGGTAAATCTTTTCCTGTTGCTGCTGCTGGTAACGAAAAAAACCAAAATTAAGATTGATGATGGCCCCGATAACCGTTTCTGCCTGAAACTTACTGAGGACCCCTGCACAAGTCGATACCGGGCAGGATATCTGCCCAATATCACCAAGATGATCATATCCGGCCCCAGCAACCTGAACCCATTGCACACAAGGCTCCCTGACAGCCATGGTCTGAGCTTTTGTGGAAACCCCGTCACAGCGATAGCTCAGCAAAATCTGCGGTTGTATTTCGGCCATCCGTTCCGTCACTTCCTGATCATTGCGCGCACGATGAAAATACAATTCAGGAAACCTTGAACAGAGTGACTGGAAATAATAATCCGGCTCATGATGAATAACTAAAATATTCATATTCTCGGTCATAGCGTTATCTCTTTTACTATTAAAAACACCGTAGAGTATTTAAGTCTCACAAGCTTTAATGTCCCGGAAGATCTCTTAATATTACTACAGAAAAACTTTATATTGCAGCTGTAGATGCTTTTTCTCAGATGGTATGCTACTCTGTTTTTTCTGCATGAATTGGTGGGAAATAGCCGTTGATTCTAGGGTATTTTGAAAAATTAGGGTTTTCGTTCAATATCGAGGCTTACGAAAAATTCTACCTTGCTGCAGTAAATACTATACCTGGCTGAAATTGTAATTAACTTCCGGGAAATCACGAGCCACCTGCACCAAAACTGTGTCTAATCAAGGAGATACAAGAGCATGATTACCAAAAATATACTTAAGCCCCTGGGTGCCATGCCAGCTGCCCTTCTGCTTATCTTTTTATCGATTCAATTCTGCTTATTATTCCTTTTCAATACATCGGTACCTGCTAAAACAAGTTTTGTAAAGCCCAGCTCAGAAGTAGTTGTCAGGAGAGGCCAGGGCACAGATTATAAAATTATCGCCATGATAAAAGATGGTACTTCCGTTGAATTCCTTGAAGAAAGCAACAATTACGCAAGAGTACGCCTTGCCAATGGAAAAGAGGGCTGGATGCTGAAAAGATTCCTGAGCGACGAGCCACCTCTCAAGGAATTAGTTGTCTCCCTGCGTACGGAAAGGGAGGAAATGAAACAAAAAGAACTTAAAACCAATCAGAAGCTGGAGGCAATTACTTCCACTCTTTCCCAGACTGAGTATGAACTCGATGCAACTCTTGAAGAAAGAGACCAATTAAAAACCGCATTCCAGACCTTGCAGGAGGATACTGCAGATGTTGTTCAGATAAAAAAGAATCTGGATAAAACTGCCAGGGAAAACAAAGCACTCACACAAAAGCTGGCCCTTGTAAAACAGGAAAGTGATAACCTGAGAAATGATTCTGCCCTGAAATGGTTTCTGGCCGGTGCCGGTGCACTGCTCCTGGGAATAATCATTGGCCGCATGCCCAGCAGGCCACGCAGAAGAAAACCTTCGCTTTTATAGCAGGAAGCTCTGGTACGGCCAGCAATTATGCAACACAGCTGCCGGCCGTTTCGAATAAGTTTTTCTATTGCTGTCCCAGTAGTGACAGGTCACCCTTGCTTTCAAAAGGTACGGACCTGCCGATACCACCACCCAGTCTGATCTTACCCACCAGTTCGTAAGTCACATTCTGCAAGTCATTCTGCCGCTGTTCCATACCCTGAATAACAGCCATGGCCGAAGAGAACATTTTCAAGGTTGATGCGTACACAGTTACAGGAACGACATCCGTGCCATAAGCCGGAATTTCCTGATGTTTATTGCCCACACCCGTGGCAAACCGTTTACCGTCAATGTTGAGATTACAGCTCACTCCTCTCAGCTCAAGAGCAAAATCATTGGGGTTCATTACCCGCAATGAAATCTGAAAAACTGCCTCAAGGGGTCTGACTTCCAGCATCTGCATATCAACAAGTGTGACCTGCGGTTCTTCCAAAGGTTTTCCAATCCTGGCACATCCTGCCAACAGGAAAACAATAAAGAACACCAGCCATTTTGCTTGGATATTATTACAAATTGCCATTGCTTATCTCCATAAATCTTCGTCAGAAACCATGTTGAATCCTCAGACAGCCATCAACACCAACTATTCTCAGATAGTGCTGCCTTAATCATTTTTTGTCCAGTCAAATTCCATTTGCCGGGCAGTTTTTGAGGGCCAGCAACAGTGGACGGTTAAGAGCATTCAGTACTGATGGCCGATTCAGAATCAGACAAACAAAATCCTCTTTTTGTCTGGTCAGAAGAATAGGGGCTGTTTGTTGTGTAGTCATCTCTATACTTTATGCCTCCATTCATATTATAAATCCGCACAATGCGGCTCCATATGAAACTCAGCAAAATCATCAGATCTGTTTTCGTTTTATCCCAAGGCAGTAGGGACTGTCCAGCTGGTAAACACGCACTTTGCGGCTGCGTGGGAATTCTCTTTTGGCAATGGTTTTGAGCAGCTTTGCCAGACCGTCCATACCCACCTGAAAAGTGTTTTCTTCATAGCCCCGCTCCTGTATGGACAGCGTTTCCTCATCGATTTTGATGATGGTAATGCCTCGATTACGTTTGTATGTAAGTATCTCCACGCCCTGCGGCGGATCCAGCTTACGCACGATCTGCTGCACCTGTTTTATGGCGGATTGTATGTTAATCAGTGCCATGGCTAATTTTTCCGGGCATCATTACGCATAAAATAAATCCAACTTTCAATAAAGCGCCTGCTTTATTTTATGGAAATCGATATCAAACGGACTTAAAATAGCATTTGGCTTGCCAATGGCATACTCAATAAATGTATCCGCTTCATTCACCGGAACAATCCCACTGACCTGTTCATTTCCATAATAAGGTTCTGTGAATCCATCCAGATTCATGCCGTATTTTTCAAAAATTTTGTCCACCACGGCCATCTTTTCTACTTTGGCAGAGCGTCCCAACGACACATAAGCACCCAGCAGAATCGCATTTGCCTTACCATGATGAATCTTTTTATGGTTGTTGAAATAATAACCGAGCGCGTGCAGCAAAGTTGTACCAGTGTGCAGAATTACGATGCCGGCCAGTGATGATCCGTACAGGAAACTGGCCAGAACCTCGTCATCGGGATTTTCAAACCCATCACTTTTAATAATCGTCTGTAAAATCATATCGATGGATTGGAGTGCTATTATATCGGAGAATGGATTCGAGCGTTTCGACAGATAACCTTCAAAGGCATGGCTGAACGCATCAAACACAGTTGCCATGAGTAAATCTTTACCCAGTGTTTTCAAAAACGATGGTTCCAAAATGGCGGCCACAGGAAACATGCTTTCTTTGGACAGATTCACCTTATCCATACTCTCCAGATCAGTAATAATGGCATAGCTGTTCATCTCACTGCCGGTTCCACATGTCGTGGGAATCGCAATAACCGGTAATGCAGGGTTCAATTTTTTAGCATTGAATACTTCATAGAAGTTACCCCGGTTATTTCCAAAAAGCGCCACGGCTTTTGCTGCATCAAGTGCAGAGCCACCACCAAAAGCGATCACCAGCTCAGTTTTATGCTCTCGTACAACTGATCCACCTCGCATCACAGTTTCAATGGACGGGTTCTCTTCAATCTCGCTGAAAAACAACAGGTTTCTGTCCTGTAAAAGCTTTTCTATCCGCTTTTTGAAGCCGGTTTTGATGATTGAAGTCGCTCCGGAGATAACCGAAATATTTCGTGCATCTCCAGCCAGCGACAACAAAAGCGTATCGAAATCTTCTCCCACAAATGTTTTTACCGGTGAATGAAAAAAATAATTTGATGCCATAACAGACTCCTGGAAGCAGTAATAGTCCTAAATAGAATCACTTTATCAAACTGACTTAAGGGAACTTACGGACAAGGCTGGTTGAGGTATTGTGATCTTATTTAAACCAGGTACGCTCTGAGGATGCAATCCCCAATGTTCACGACCGCGGACCGAGTTGTTCCGGCCTGACCTTTTCCTGAAAATAGATATCACCTTCTTCGAGGTCTACTTTTTTTCCGGCAGGATTAACCAGTTCCTGTTCACTGTCATTCCAGCCGCGCAACCCGGTTTTAAGCGACGCAACATTTTTGTATCCCAGCAACTGCAAAGTGTAGGCTGCCAAGACAGAACGCTTGCCGGAGCGACAGATCACGACAACTCTCTTATCTCTTGCCTCGACCAGTTCCGGGAGGGTCTGTTCATAACCCCAGTCACACGCTGTTTCCAGAACACCCCGAGGCACATTGATGGAATTTTCTATGTGCATATTCTGAAATTCAATGGGGCAGCGTACATCAAGCAGGACGATATCCGGATTGGATTCCATCTCATCAAGCACATCCCAGGGAAATATCTCTTGAACATGGGGTGCAAGATCAGCGATCAGGTCTTCAAAGGTTTTTCTTTTCATTAAACATCCTCTATTCGTCAGTTAGTGTCTGTTCGGAAATGAGATTTTTCTTCTCTGTAGCTCCGTATGAAGATCAGCAAAAATATTTATTACTAACAGCTTTGGGGGAACTGGATTCCCGCCTTCGCGGGAATGACATAGAGCCGCTCCCGTGTCACTCCCGCGGAATTGGGAGTCCAGAATGTTGCTGGCTGAGTTTCTTACCAACTACTTTCTTCGTATTCGAGGCGCAACCATAGGTGCTCCATGGCCAAAGCTTCCATACCACAAATACTACAAAGTATCAGAACGTTCAATTAAGAATCGCAAGAATAGCCAGTTAGCGAGAGTATCCTCTCTTTAATGCGTCTTTATATCTTCCATATTATGATGGATTCGTAAAAACTCTTCATCTTAAAATTTAACTTTTTATGAGATTATCAATTATGGTTCTTTAAACGAATCTGTGGGTAAAAAGGAGTAAATAGCATGGATGAAATTGAATTAAAGGTCAAGCCCTTCGGGTCGCTGCGCGAACCT
>DQTH01000053.1 GCA_015662865.1 Desulfocapsa sulfexigens | reverse complement strand
TGCTGAAATGGTAGGTAAAAATAATTTGTTGAATATCCTTGGTTAAAGGAAATTCATGAATGTGTCCTGTAATCAGACACTATAGATCTTTTAAAGCAGACTAATGTCTAAAAATTAGACACTAGTTCGAAGGAGGAATGCTTTGTTCGAACACCGGGTAAGAGATGGGGCTTGTGTTCTGGTATCCTATTTTTTTGCGCTGTTTTTCATCCAGAAGATGGTAGCGAACAGTCACGGAAAGCATGCTGTCATCAGATAATCCAGATTTCCATCTGAAAATGAATTTTTCAGGCGTATTTTTTACCAGTCTTGTGTCCCAGAGATCAACAATGAAAGGTCGCCACATGATGGTTCGCTTGAGTAGATAGCTTTTTTCTTTGATGATTTTTCCGGCGGGGCCGGTCAGGGAGAAAAGAGCGGTCAGGTGACGATCCGGAGTACCAGTGGGCAGAAAATGATCTGCCCCGGTATTGGTCAAGGTGAGAGTTGCCTCTCTTGTGTTTTTATTTTTTATTATTTCAAGTTCGGCCTGCAGCGCATTTTTCACGGTTTCCTTGTCATGGCCGCCCAGCCATAAGTGACGACGAACCTGTCTGTCCTGCCATCCCTCCACAAGCGGTCTGCGGACAGCAGGCATGTGGCAGCCGGTGCAGTCTATGCTGGTGGTCTGTCCTTCTCTTATTTCACTCACTGTGCCGCAGGGTGGAATGCGAAAAAATGTATCCCAGCGATTTCCTGAAACAACGTGGCATTTTCTGCACACTCCGATTCCATCAACCATGCTTGGGTCAAAACGGGTGGGATGGGGAGCCTCGGTGTCTGAATAGGGGCCGATGATTACACCGGAACGGAGATGGCAGACCACACAGGTTACGCCTTCCTTTTGTAGTTCCGGGTCAAAGTCGGGATTTTTTTTAAGAATGGGTTTGAATCGTTCTTTATCTCTGAATCCAAGGACGAGGTTTTCCTGCTGATTCTGGAGAGGGCTATGGCAGTTGATGCAGATCTGCTGGTTGCCGTCAAAGATCAGATCAACCTGATAATAGGGATCGGTCCAGGCGCTGGCATGCATGCTGCCTGCCCATTCCCGGTATGTTTCAGTATGGCATTTACCGCAGGAAGAGGCATTCAGTGATTCTACTCCTTCTGGAGGGACTGTGATGGCCATGGGCTTGGCAAAAGCATCGGTGACTACAAAAATATTCATGGGCCGGATCATTCTCCAGGTCAGGAATGCTCCGGTAGCGAGGATGATAATTGACCAGAAAATTTTTTTCCGTGATACGCGAGCCGTCTGCCCGGGCCGGTATTTCCTGCTAAAAACTGACCACCTTGTCACTGTTTATTATCAGGTTATAAAGATCAATTTGTTTTGCCCGATTATGATATCCTTCCTCCACAACGTGGAGATCAAGAAGTTTGCCTCAGGCCTGCAGCACCCCTTCGGAGAGGGTGAAGAGTTTTGCCTGATCATTGATGGGATAGTTTTCGGAATTCAGGGTGGCGTAGTTTACTGATGGACCATCCAGGAAAATAGTCACTTCCTCCATCTGTTCCAGCATGAGGTTTCCTAGTCGGAAACAGTTCCAGAGTATTTCGGGATTGTCGCTGCAGGCGACCAGTCCAATATTCATAACTCATCTCCTATGGTTTTACACTCCATGCCAGGGAGGGTAGCGTTTTGCAGGGAGATTCTGGAGTGTTTGGGGAGCACTGATAAAGGCTAACATCTTTTACCGGTAACGTAAGCAAAAAATAAATGGGATGAATATCGACCTGTCGTAAGAAGAGGATAAATGAATAAAGAAAACGTGGTGTTGTTAATACTTTTCACAGCCTGAACATGATTCTATACTTTGAATTCCCCCACCAGACTCTGCAGCTGGCCAGCCAGTGTGCTGAGTTCTCCTGCGGTTATATTAACATTGTTTGAACTGGAGAGCATCTGGTTGGAGGATTGATCCACATCGGCAATGTCCAGAGCGACTTCCCGGGAAACTGTAGACGCCTGGCTGACATTTTCAGTAACTTCCTGAATACCCTGAGACGCCTGATTGATATTACCGGAAATTTCTGTGGTGGTGGCATTCTGCGTTTCAACAGATTCGCTGATGCCTTCTACTATTTCGTTTATTTCATCGATAACTTTAGATATTTCTTCTATTTCCGAGACTGTTCCCTGTGTGGATGACTGAATTCCTTCAATCTTGCTTTTTATTTCAAGGGTTGCATCAGCTGTCTGTCTGGCAAGGTCTTTTATCTCATTGGCAACTACTGCAAATCCTTTTCCAGCCTCTCCTGCCCGGGCTGCCTCAATGGTTGCGTTCAGTGCAAGCAGGTTCGTCTGTGCAGATATTTCCGTAATTGTTTCTGTGACCTTACCAATTTCATCGGCAGCCTTGCCCAGCTCATGCACCCGATCAGAAGAGTTTGCTGCCTGATTCACGGCTTTTCCGGTAATTTCCCGGGCTTTGTCTGTATTTGTGGCAATCTTGTTACTGATCTGAGCAATTTCTTCAGTGGCCGCTGCCACACTTGCAACGTTTTGTGCCGCGTCCTCAACCGCAATGGTAACCGTATCCATATTGACACTCATCTGTTCTGCCGCGGCTGCCACTGTGCTTGCCTTTCCTGCAACATTTTCAGTTTCATTACTCATCTCCGATGACAGCCCGGCCAATCCGGTATTGGCAGAGTCAAGAGATCCGGAAACACCCTGAATATCGCCGATCATTGAGGATAAATTGTCCAGCATTTTATCGATGGCACGGCCAAGTCCTCCAATTTCATCATTGGTCTGAAGACGCATTCTTTTTGTGAGATCTCCGTCACCCTCAGCCAGTTCCAAAGCGACTCTGGTAGCCTGATTAATTCCATTCAAAATCATGGAGGTTACAAAAAAGACCAGTAATCCTGAAATGATACCAATTATCGAGAAAATAACGAGTGATATGGTCATTTTTGTCTTTTCAGAGCTGGCAAGTTTTTTTGTTTTTGTTTCTATGCCGGCTGACAAATAATCTTCCACCTGTTTCAGCAGGTTTATTTTCCTGGTGATTGTCTCAAACCAGGTAATGGGATTCACGCCAAATTCTTTTGTGCTGTCAAGGTTCACTTCCTTGGCGATCCGGCGCATCTGTTCAACCTGAGCAACAGCTTCTCCACTAACTGTTTTTTGCAGAAACTGTTTTGCAGCAGGTGTTGCCAAAGTTTTGAAGACAGAAATAAAGGTATTCTGTTCTGTAACCAACTGGACAAAAAGTCCATAGGTATTTGCTGAAAAACTTCCCTTGCTGAAAACTGCACTGAGAACAGCCCGTTCTTTACCGGACCGTTCTTTGCTTTGCAGAAAATTATAATACGCACCAATCTGTGAAGCCAGTCCGGCATTATTTGAAAGATGGGTCATGGAGCCGATGATTGCCAGGAGATTGGTGTTAGCTGCAGTGTAGTAGGTAACTGCATCTTTGACTGAACGTTGTTGACTTGAGATACCCTGTCGTTCGTCTTCAAGGTTGGTAAGATGTGACAGGGATTTGTTTATTCTGCCTTCAAACCCGGCCCCAAAGCGTTTCAGGTCGAAACCTTTGAGATGCTCAGTCAGCTTATTTCTTCTTCTATCTGTATCTTTTCGTTGATTGTTGAGTTTAGCACCGAATTTTTTTCCATTACTTCCCAGAAAACCTGCGGATGCTCCACGTTCTTTCTGCAGTTTATGCACAAGGTTACTGATGTCATTTGACAAGAGAGAAAGCTCATGAATTGTATTGTAGGAGGACAGCTGGCGGTAGCCTGAGAGTAAATTATTTCCCGAAACGAAGAGATATGCGCTGAGAGGCAAGATAAAAATCAGAAGGATTTTAACTTTGAGGGACAGATTGTTGAGAAAATGCATTTTTGTTTCCTTTCCGGTTTCATGGCTTTCCCTCAACCCGGCAGGCGGTACTCACTATAAAAAACATATATGATAAATTAAGAACAAGATTTATAAGTGTATTTTTTACATACAGGAAGTAGTATCTCGAACAGGATGCATGTTGTCAACACGCAGGAAACATAGTATTACACTCACAAGAACTACATGTTTTTGTTGTGAGTTTAAGGTTGGAATATTTATCGTTCTGTCTTTACGTGTTAAGTAGCGTCGCCTCCATCGAATGAATGAAGGTTTGACTACGCATACAGCTTTCTTTTTTTTGTCAATTCTTTCTCTTTTGATTAGTTCTTTACTTTTTTTTACCCTCTGAATTCCTTTTGACTTCAGAGCCTGAAGCAGGCTGACGCATCATTGGAACAGAAGAGCATTATTGACCCCCAACGGTTGAGTTTGTACTACATTATTTATTCTGATTACGTACAAAACTCAGCCATTTTGTTTGTCATTCCCGCGGAGGCGGGAACCCAGAGGGCTGGCACGAAACTGGATCCCCGCCTCCACGGGGATGACACCACCACGATCACTTGTAATTCTTTTGTTTTACCAATTCCTTATGTCTTCACCATATGAAGTTGGCTGAGTTT
>DQTH01000016.1 GCA_015662865.1 Desulfocapsa sulfexigens | reverse complement strand
TTTAAAAGATCTATAGTGTCTGATTACAGGACACATTCATGAATTTCCTTTAACCAAGGATATTCAACAAATTATTTTTACCTACCATTTCAGCATGTTACCTGAAATATCAAAAACAAGAAAGATTTCGGATCACTCTATGCATAGAATATAGTGAAAGAAGACCTCGAATTACGTGCAGTCTTCTACTCTATTTTCTGCCATACAGGAGGTGATCGCATGACAGCTCCAACAACTCTGCACCAACATAGTCATCATCAATCAAGCACGATCTTTACGGATCCTGTTTGCGGCATGAGCACTGACGATAAAAATAAATTCACATCCCATATTCACAACGAAGAAACCTACTATTTCTGCAGCGACCATTGCCTGACCACATTTACAAAGGATCCTGAATCATTCATCAATACCGGTACCTCACATGAACCGGAAGATACTCGGTCAGAGCAAAGCGGATCCCTGTACACCTGTCCCATGCATCCTGAAGTTCAGCAGAATGGACCGGGAAGCTGCCCCAAGTGCGGCATGGCCCTGGAGCCACTCATCCCAGTTGCCCAAGCCAGGGTAGAATATACCTGCCCCATGCATCCGGAAATTGTTGAGGATGAACCGGGCACCTGTCCAAAATGTGGAATGGCTCTTGAACCACGGACAATCAGCATTGATGAGGAGGAGCAGAATCCTGAGTACGATTACATGCGGAAACGTTTTATTTTCGGTGCAATCCTCACTGTACCGCTTGTGATCATTGCCATGCGTGACATGCTGCCGGGAGGACTCCTCCTGGAGCAGATCGCATCCGCCAAGGCCCTGGCCTGGATCGAACTGATCCTGGCCACCCCGGTTGTATTCTGGGCAGGCTGGCCATTTTTTGTTCGGGGAGTTCAATCCGTAATCAACCGCAGTCTCAACATGTTCACCCTGATCGGACTTGGTGTTTCAGTGGCCTATGCATACAGCCTGGTTGCTGTTCTTCTGCCGGGATTATTCCCCGCAACCATGAGGGGGCCGGATGGCTCTGTCGGAGTATATTTTGAAGCAGCTGCTGTCATTGTAACCCTGATTCTTCTTGGACAGGTCATGGAACTTCGTGCCCGCAGTCAGACCGGAGCAGCCATAAAGGCTCTGCTGGGGCTTGCGCCTAAAACAGCCAGGAAGATAGAGGCTGACGGCACAGAAAATGATATCCCTCTCGAGCATGTGCTCACAGGAGATATATTGCGGATCAGGCCTGGTGAAAAGGTTCCTGTGGACGGTATTGTCATTGATGGTTCCAGCTCGGTGGACGAATCCATGATTTCCGGCGAGCCCATCCCTGTACAGAAAAAGGCTGGAGATAAGGTGATCGGGGCTACGGTTAACACAACCGGTTCTCTCTCCATGCGTGCAGAAAAAATCGGTAGTGACACCCTGCTGGCCCAGATTGTTCAGATGGTTGCCGATGCCCAGCGCAGTCGTGCTCCCATCCAGAAACTTGCAGATCTTGTGGCTGGCTACTTTATCCCCCTTGTCATAGCCATCGCTCTGCTTGCATTTGGAATATGGTTTTTCTTTGGTCCTGAGCCAAGGCTTGCCTATGCGCTCATTGCAGCAGTTTCTGTTCTGATCATTGCCTGTCCGTGTGCTCTTGGCCTGGCCACCCCCATGTCCATCATGGTGTCCACTGGTAAAGGGGCAACAATGGGTGTGCTCTTTAAAAATGCGGAAGCCATTGAAACCATGCGCAAGATAGACACCCTGGTGGTGGATAAAACCGGCACCCTGACCCTTGGTAAACCCAAACTCACTGGCGTGATTGTGGCGGGGGATA
This sequence comes from Desulfocapsa sulfexigens, assembly GCA_015662865.1. Classification (GTDB taxonomy): domain Bacteria; phylum Desulfobacterota; class Desulfobulbia; order Desulfobulbales; family Desulfocapsaceae; genus Desulfocapsa; species Desulfocapsa sulfexigens_B. The sequence continues at coordinate 4,490 of DQTH01000016.1, read as the reverse complement.
TGGAAGAGAAACGGCTACTAAAACTCGCTGCAAGTCTCGAAAAATCAAGTGAGCACCCTCTGGCTGCTGCCATCGTGGCTGGAGCTGAAGAAAAAGGCATCTCCATTGTCACACCGGAAGAATTCAACTCTGTTACCGGCAAAGGTGTTACAGGAACAGTTGAAGGAAGTCATGTTCTGCTTGGTAACATCAAGCTGATGGAAGACGCCGGTATAAACACTGATGAACTGGCAGGTGGTGCTGAAAAAAGACGGGGAGAAGGGCAAACCGTTATGTTCGTGGCAGCTGATAATCGACTTGCCGGTATCCTGGCCGTTTCTGATCCCATTAAAGAGTCCACACCGGCAGCCATTAAAGAACTGCATGATGAGGGACTCAAGGTGGTGATGCTCACCGGTGACAACAGGGCAACAGCAGAAGCAGTGGCTGCCAGACTTGATATCGACCAGGTTGTGGCAGAGGTGCTGCCTGATGAAAAAGCAGCAGTGGTCAAACGCTTTCAAGATGAAGGTAAAATGGTTGCCATGGCTGGTGACGGCATAAATGATGCCCCGGCTCTTGCTCAGGCTCACGTCGGTATTGCCATGGGCACTGGTACAGATGTTGCCATGGAAAGTGCCGGAGTGACATTGGTAAAAGGTGATCTCACAGGAATCGTGCGGGCCAGGAAATTATCACGGGCCACCATGGCCAACATCAAACAGAATCTCTTTTTTGCTTTTGTTTATAACATGCTCGGAGTTCCGGTAGCTGCTGGTGTTTTATATCCGGCCTTTGGCATACTGCTCAGCCCGATCATTGCAGCCGCAGCCATGAGCTTAAGCTCTGTATCAGTGGTCAGTAATGCCTTGAGACTCAAAACCGTGCACATAAGGTAGACAAAAAGATTGGCATAGTAAAACATCATATCTTCAGTTTTAAGAATACTTTCAATGTCAGGTGGCTTATGAAGCTCAAATACATGGTTCTGCTACCAATTATGCTTCTTTTCTCAACCTTTGCCCACGCGGGTATTTCCTCCATGTCTGTAACTGTGGAGGGAATGGCCTGTCCTTTTTGTGCCTTTGGTGTGGAAAAGCGGATAAAAAAAGTAAAGGGTGTGAGCTCTGTGGATGTTGATATGCGTACCGGAAAAGCAATGATAACTGCTGAGCCGGACGCATCCATTCAGTACCGGGATGTGCCGCAGGCTGTCAGAGATGCTGGTTTTACGCCGAGAGAAATGCATATCTCAGCCAGTGGCCTTCTTGGAAAAGACGAAAATGGCAGCATGGTCCTTGGTTTTGAAAACTTTTCTTTATCTCTTAAAATTGACAACAATGAGCTAAAAACACAACTGGAAACTGCAATGAAATCAGCACGCCCGGTGGTACTGAATGGCCGAATTTTTCAGAACAAAGCCAAGGATTGGATTTTTACTCCTGAGACTGTGGAAGAACCTGAATCATGAATCACAAAAAATATTTCTTCCTCTGCTGCCTCATGGCCACTTTCCTTCTGTTGAATGACCAGGAAATCTCTGCAGCCCCCATTACCTTTAACACAGCTTTGCCTGTGGCCAAAGGTGAGACCGTTGTCCGTATCCAGACAAAACTGCTTCGTTCAACAGATGATCCATCAGGTGCCGAACGTGATCTGACGGTCTGGGCGCTTCCCCTTGTAGGCCCCTACGGAATCACGGAGAAACTGGCTCTGTTTGGTATTTTGCCGATACTTGACAAAGAAATGGAAACAGACACAGTTTCGGGAAAAATCAAGCGTGGAGAAAGCGGTATTGGTGACTTCACTGCCATGGTCAGATATACATTCTGGAAGAAAGATGCTCCAGGAAAAACCATGCGACTGGCACCGTTTCTGGCCATTAAAATACCGACTGGAGAAGACGACGCCACAGATGGCGACGGAAAGTTGCCCCAGCCTTTACAACTTGGCACTGGGTCCTGGGATTACTCTCTGGGACTGGTAATGACCCGGCAAACCCTGGCCAGGCAGTTCGATGCATCTATTTCCTATACACTGAAAACCGAAGCCAACGGGTTTGAGTTTGGCGATGAAGCTCATTTTGATCTTTCCTATCAACACAGAATCTGGCCACGGGAACTGACTTCTGGGGTTCCCGGTTTTGTTTATGGTGTTCTGGAAACCAACCTGATATGGCAGGACAACAATACCGACCAGGGGATCGAAGATGCCGACTCAGGTGGTGTCAGCTGGTTTCTGGCCCCGGGAATTCAGTATGTGACCAGACGAACGGTTCTTGAACTTGCTGTCCAGATTCCAGTTGCCCAGAACCTGAATGGAACAGCGCTGGAAAATGATTTTATCAGCACCCTGAGTTTCAGAATGAATTTTTAAGAGAACGACCAAACCCATATTCCTGATTGTGCGGAGGTGACAACACAATGTATAAGCTTATTCTCCTGATCCTCCTGTTATTTCCAGTTCTTTTTTCCTCTCCGCTGACAGGAACAGAACCGTCGCATCCTTTTGTCATGGCTTGGGGTACTGAGGGATCAGAGCCGGGACAGTTCAAGAACCCCATTGGTATAGCCATGGCAGGAGATGAAATATTTATCAGTGATGCCGGCAACAATCGTATCCAGGTGTTTTCTCTGCAGGGCCGGTTTATCCGTATATTCGGCAGACAGGGAAGTGGCAGAGGAGAGTTGGATCGCCCAATGCACATGGATATTGCAGATGACAAACTCTATGTTGCGGAATATCTCAACGATAGGATTCAGGTCTTTTCTCTGGCCGGTAAATCCCTGCAGCTGATCGGTTCATCAGGTTCCGGTCCCGGACAGTTTGATGCCCCAGCAGGTGTGGCAGTGGATGACAAAGGACAACTGTATGTGGCAGATTTTTATAACCAGAGAGTTCAACTGCTGACAGGTGACGGTTCTTTCCTAAGACAATACGGCCAGACAGGCGCCGTTGGAATACGGGCCGGACAGCTTAACTACCCCACTGATGTTGATTTGTTACCTGATAACAGTCTGGTGGTAGCTGATGCCTACAATGACCGGATTCAACTCTTTTCTGCTGATGGAAAGTTTCTGAAAAAATGGGGTGGTTTGCTGGCCATGAATATCTCGGGCACTCGCCCGGGATGGTTCAAGACTGCCACAGGCGTGGCTGTCGGGCATGACTCTCATATCTTTGTGGCGGATTTTTATAATAACCGCATCCAGGAATTTACCAGCAGTGGAAAATTCATATCTCTTATCAGCGAAAAAAATGACAATCCAAACCCGATCAGACTACCAACAGACATGGTATTGGATGATAGAGGAAACATCTATGTCGTGGATTTTGGAAATAATCGTATTCTGAAATTCTCCCCATAACACACCTCTGTTTCCTCTTTTCTGCTGTTTGGTTTTCCCTGCCGATTCCAGCAAAATTATTTTTTATTTCAGAAAATCAATACAAAAGGATATAGTTTCATTAGTAAGTGTCTGTCCAAAAATGAGATTTTTCTTCTCAATCAAAGCGCAGGATAAATTTTACCACAGGGGCCCTGAAGGTAATGCCCCTGGTGCATATACATGATATCCTGAGGATAAATTCTTTTCTGCAACGAAGAGTCAGGAGAAAAAGGCGTTTATGGACAGGCACTAGTAAACAGATTTATTTTGTGAAATTGAACCTCAAAGCACAATGAAATAAACCAGAAATTAAGGAATTCCATGGAACTTTCAAATCCTGGCCTGATCTGGCTGAGTATCGGTGTCATTCTCTTTGTTCTTGAGATGGCAGTTCCCGGTTTTGTTCTCTTCTTCTTTGGATTGGCTGCCTGGATCACAGCACTGGGATGCTATCTTTTCCCCTGGTCTCTTAACACCCAGCTTGCTGTTTTTCTTGTTTCTTCACTCGTCAGCCTCTTCACCCTGAGAACTATTGTCAAAAAAGTCTTTCTTGGTGACGCAAAAGACGATGATGCGGATTCCATTATGGCAAATGGTGGAGAAAAGTGTGTGGTGAGTGCTGCCATCAATCCCCCAGCAAAGGGGCAGGTCAAATTCTCAGGAACATTCTGGCGCGCTGAGGCTGAAGAAAATATTGAAGAAGGTGAAGTAGTGGAAATAGTGGAACAGAAAGATCTGCTCATCACCGTGAAAAAAATCAGGTAGTCTACTCTTATTGCGAGGAAAAATCATGAATACTATGGCTGCTCTCGGCGTTCTTATTGCTTTTATGGTTGTTGTTCTCTGGAAAACAGCAGTGGTTGTGCCGCAACGTAAAGAATATGTTGTGGAAAGGCTTGGTAAATACAAAAAAAACACTGCAGGCCGGTTTTCATATCCTCATCCCGTTTTTTGACAGGATTGCCTATAGACGCAGCCTGAAGGAAGAGCCCATTGATATTGCCGCCCAGACCTGTATTACTGCAGATAATGTTACCCTTGAAGTCGATGGTATCCTCTATATTCAGGTTATTGACGCCAAAAAATCAGCCTATGGTATCGATGAGCTGATGCACGATAAAT
>DQTH01000211.1 GCA_015662865.1 Desulfocapsa sulfexigens | reverse complement strand
TGATCACTGAGAGTGAACAGGTCCGGTTTTCCTTCAAGCAGGTTGTCTTCACTACCCTGAGCGTATATACCGGTAACTCTGACACCGCGTGAAGCGCCGTCTGTCAGGTCGCCATGGTGTTCCGAGTTAAGAAGGCCGGATTCTTCGTAAACATCATCTGTAGCTATCGGACCATCATTTACAGATGTCAGGTTGATGCTGGCGGTGGCTGGAACAGTTTCGATCCCATCAGTGATGTTATAACTGATAGTGACTTCACCATTATAGTTGTCTCTGGGAGTAAAGGTGAATGTTCCATCGGGATTCGATGTTAAAGTTCCATGTTCCGGGTTCACTGAAACATTGGATACAGACAAAGTGTCATTGGCATCAATGTCTTCGGTGTTTGCAAGTAGATCATCTACAGTAATTAACTGCGAGGTATCTTCGGTACCCGCTGGGAGAGTTACACTACTTGTAACTTCTGGTGCGTCATTTGATCCTGTCACCCGGATATTTAATTCACGCGGTTCACTGTTGCCTTCACCATCAGAGACCTGTACGGAGAATTTGATGTCGGCAATTTCGCCTTCACTGAGTTTATCAAAATCCACATGGTCAAAATAAAAGTCACCTACCTGGGCATCAACCGTTGGATAGTTATCTAAAAATTCCTGGGTGACCTGAATAACAGTCTCATCACCATTGACTGAATCTGAAGCAAGTGTGTCAGAGATAAAGACACTGTCATTTGCCTGTAATCCATCGTGCCAGGCAGTGTCTGCATCAGCTAGAGATACTGTGAACGCATTACTGTCCACATCTGAAATGCCCAGATGCGATAACATTTCATCCTGGGTGATAATTGAATACACATCGCCTTTCCAGATTTCCCCATATCCGGAAAATCCTTCCATGGATTCTTCTGTGACGTTAATGGTGTTAACATTTGTAATTACAGGCGCATCATTACTGCCATTGATGGTCATCACCAGGTCATGGCTGGTACCGTCGGCGGATGTAATACTGATTGTGTCAGTTACAGTGTCATTTGGAGTGAGTTGCTGAACATCTGGTGCTTCGTTATCGAGTGTATAGCTCCATGAGCCGTTTTCATTTAACTCAAGGGAACCATATTGTCCTTGAATTGTTTCTGCTGTGAAATGTTCTTCATCGGCATCGGGGTCTGAAATTGTCAGAGTACCTGTGGCCGTTGTTGCGCTGTCTTCAGTGAGAGTTGCTCCGCTTCCGGTAATAACTGCTTCATCGGTAGTTGCTGTCACGCTTACAGGAAGAATTGAATGAGTAGTTGCAGTGGAACCGTTTGAGTCTGTTGTTGTGACAGATAAGTTGAGTTCAAAATCCTGATTTGCATTGGGTGGTGGTGTAATTGTAAGTCCGTTTAAATCCTGTTGCGAGAGTGACCATGAACCATCATTGTTGGCGGTTCCTGAAGAAAGATTTGCTCCTTCCGGAACACCTGTAATGAGTATGTCTGAAAGACTTTCTGAACCATCAGTATCAATAAGTTCTGCATTGATATTGAGAGTGATAGCAGTGTCTTCATCTCCAAGAGCTGCGTGAGACTCGAGAACAGGTGCATCAGCAGAAGCTTCGATAAATACATCCAGAATCTCAGAAATCGAATTTGTTTGTCCACCGTTAGCCTCGGTACTGGTAGCAGTTATGGTGAGACTGAAATCTTCATCACTGTTGGTAGGAGGGGAGAGGGTGAGCCCTGCCAAATCGTCGGGCTCAAGTTGCCACTCTCCGTTACCCAGATCAGTTCCGGCAGAAAGAGAGGCTCCTTCCGGAACACCGCTAATGGTAATAGAGAGAGTTTCCGAACCATCGGTGTCAGTGAGCTGACTGGAAAAATTAATGGCAATGGCGGAATCTTCCAGACCATTAGCATCAGAAGTTGCAAGAACTGGCGCAGAAGCTGTGCTGTCAATTATTTCAGGATCAGTTTCATCATCAACAGGGTCAGTGCTTGTGTCACCAGCAGGATCTGCCGCGGCTTCTGCTGCGCTTGCTTCATGAATCGGTTCTTCCTGAGTTGGCTGAGGTGTTGCAACTGTCTCTTCCGAGGATGCTTCCGCTATTGCTGCTTCCTGTTTTATGCTGTTAGTTCCTTCAGCATCAAGCCGGTTGCCTGCAGGAGAATTGTTGGGACGTTCTTCAAACCGCAGTGGATCGCTTCCAGCACCTGTGACAACAGTTTCAGGGGTGTCGGCGGTTGTATGAATTTCAGAGGACAGCGGTGCGGATTCTTTTTCTCCCTGGATTGCAGGGCTTATGGAAGGCTGGCTGGCAACACCTGATTCCTGTCTGCTGTTTTCACTTACCGGCTGTTCAGGAAGAGGATTGTTCCGCTCTGACTGACGGTCACCCAGACTGTCTACAGGTATCACGCTTTTATTCAGGTGTTCAGATTTTTCTGTACCGGTGTGGATATTACCATGGTGGGAGCTGTCATCGACAACGCTTCGTTGGGTCGTCCATTTCTTGGCTTTCAGGGTTTCGCCTGTTTCTCCTGGTTGGCTGATGTCGAGCCAGTCCTGCTGGGAGGTATCTGTCTGATTACCGATAGGATTGGAAGGGGGTGTTCCCTGAGTGTTATCTGCAGGCATGGGGCTCTCCGGTTATATGTTTCGAAGTATAGTTTTTCAAGCGCGAAAAAAAACCGGACTGCCCCCGTTGGTGGCAACCCGGCTGTCCCTGAGGGACCCGTGGCTTTCCGTCCCCACCTTGCGATGAGTTTGGCAATGTCACTGTTCTATTCGATTTTGTCAGTATTCTGATTTAAGTACAAGCAATAACTGTTCCATTATTATGTGAAATTGTTGTCGATTATAGCGTGTTATTTCAGCTTATTACGCTTGTAGTTAATGCGCTTAGGCTATTGTTTAGATTTTTTCGTAATACCAGTTACAAGAATGATATTTGTTGTTAGTGCCTTTCCATAAATGACCTTTTTCTCCTAACTCTTTGTTGCATGATGAATTTTGTCCTCGGAATATCAAATATATGCACCAAAGGCATTACCTACGGGGCACCTGCGGTAAAATTTATCCTATGCCTCGATTTAGAAGAGAAAATCTCATTTCTGGACAGACACTTGTTAGCCCCAGAAGTCGTCTTTTTCGTCTTTTGTTTCTGCTTTTACGATGCCGGTCACCTGATTTCCTTTTTCATTGTATACCAGTTTGCTAAAGCAGAGCATGTTGGTCATGGCTATGCCGCGGCCATGGTTGTGCATGGCCCGCGAAGGATCAACCTCCATGTACTGTTTCCAGTCAAAACCATCACCTTCATCGGTGATCTGGATATAGCAGGCATCTTTTTTCCGCTCAAAGATTACAGTCACCTGCCGTTCTGAGTATTGTGGGTCAATAAGCCTGTCTGAGATTTCTTTATGCCATGTTTTTGCGGTCACAAGCTCACTTTTTGTTTCGTAGCTTATACCAAGGTTGCCATGTTCCACGGCATTGACAAGAAGCTCGGAAATGCCGGTGAGAGTGCGATCAGGGTCATCAAAATAGTTTGCCAGAAACACAGAGAGCCCTTCAGCTTCTTCCAGAGTTTTGAATGTACATTTCAGGATTTGAACAAGTCCGAAACTGACTTTTCTGCGTTCCATTTCCAGCCGCAGTTGCTTATGTCTTCGCACCTGTTTTCCAGCTGCATCAACCACTGAAAGGAGCATTTCCTGATTGAGCGGTTTCGTCAGGTAATAAAAAACACCGGCCTCGATTCCTTCACGGATCTCTTCCGAGCGGTTTGCTGCTGTCTGCATGATGATAGGGATGTAGCGTAATTTCTCATCCTTCTTCATGGCATTGCATACTTCAACTCCGTCCATCTCCGGCATCATCCGATCAAGGAGGATGATGTCAAGCTCACTGTGGAATTGATTGAGAATAGCCATGGCTTCTATGCCGTTGACAGCCGTACGCACCTGGAAATCATTACGTTCCAGCATGGATTCCAGAAGACGCAGGGAAGTGGGGTTGTCGTCTACGGCCAGTATTGATAGAGGCTTTTCCTGTGTAATATTCATTTTATCTATTCCAAAGAAATAATCTGTAATGAGTATGCAATCAACGTTCAATAAATGCGGAATTCAGTGAACGATGAATGGGTTTTAACATGTATGCAAGAAGACTTTTTTCACCGGTGATGATATCAGCATTTACGATCATACCTGGAAGCACTTTGTTCATGTCTGAATTGTTTCCCACGTAGTGTTTCGAAAGCTTTATCATTCCCTTGTAATAAGGCGCCCCCTGCTCACTGGTAAACGTCGTCGCCGAAAGAGCTGTAATCGTGCCGTCTATGGAGCCGTACCTTGAAAAATCAAATGTTGTTACTTTTACAGTTACATGGGCTCCGATTTTAATGTGACCAATATCGCTGGGAGAAATTTTAACTTCAGCAATCAGTTCTTTGTCCAGAGGCACGATTTCCATCAGTGGCTGGCCTGGTGGGATAATTCCGCCAATGGTATGGATTATCAGACCTTTGACAATACCGTTTGCAGGAGAGACCAGCTCCAGCCTTCTGACCTGTTGAGTGATTTTTCTGATCAGATCCCTGTTGTCAGCAAGCTCGTCTTCAACCTGACCGAGTTGCTGGAGAATATTATCCCTGCTTTTTGATCCCTGCGACTGCAGGCGCCATTCAAATTCTTTTACTGACTGTTCAGCCTGTCTGATCTGAATGATCATGGCATCAAGTTGCCCTTTACGTGCGTTAATTTCCTGTAGTGCGTTCAGATAATTTGTTTGAGGGACCAGTCGTTCTTTATAGAGTTCTTTCTGAGTTTGAAAAGATTCCTGGGCGATTTTGAGATTTCTTTCAATGGTTGCTTTTTCACGCTTTAGAAGAACGATCTGTTCATTTTTCTGGGTGATCTGCTCCTTTAACACCTGCATTTCATTTTTTTGAGCAAGGAGCATTCCGGAGAGGATATCGTGGTTGGTAGCAGATTGTTGTTCAGGTTTCACCAGTGAGCTGTCACTGGAGTCGGTGCCGGCATTATCTAGGAATGCGCTGAGTCTCTGCCTGCGCCGGTCCAGAAGATTTTTTTTAGTCAGCAGACGATCAAGGTCTGCTTTTATTGCTTCCCCTCGGATGCGCAGGAGGATCTGTCCTTTGCTTACAAGTGCATCTTCTTCCACAAGAATATCATCAACAATACCTCCTTCCAGGTGCTGAATGACCTGGACGTGGCCGGAAGGCACAATCTCTCCAACAGTTCTTGCCACTTCTTTGATCTTTGCAAATCCTGTCCAGACAAGAAAAGAAAGAAAAGCCATGGAAACGATGAGTGTGGAAGTTCGGATCAGGTATGGCGTAGTGGCCTCTTCTAAAACTGAGGTCAGACCAAGAAGTCGAAGCTGTCGGTTTTTATCCTGTATTGTTCTTTTAGTCATGATAGTCTGGCTCTGTTTATTCTTTAAGTGCTGCAAGCAGTTCTGCAGGATCTCCTGTAAGTACCTGCCCGGTGCCGGTGAGATAAATCAGTTTATCGGCCTTTAGGATGTCTTCTTCCCTGTCAGTGACAAAGAGGATGGTTTTTCGCCCTTTATGTTTTTGCAGATATTTATGGAATAGGATACCGGTTTTTTTTCCCATTAATGTTGGTGGCATTTCATCAAAAAGGGAAATGGTGGCATCACGCAGATAGGAGCGGGCCAGGGTTAATTGATAAGCAAGGGTGCTGGAGAGCTGCTCAGAGCGGTAATCTCCAATAAAATGAGTAATTCCATCTTTAAAGTTGTTGACATCATCAAGGGCTCCGGCTTGTTCAAGGCAGGTATTAAGCTCTTCAGGGCTGGCTTCAGGCTTACACATACGCAGATTCTGTTCAATGGAACCGTGAAAAAGTTCCGCGGTTTGTGGAGTGTATGAGATATTTCGTCTGAGTGCGATTGGATCTCTCTGGCGGATATCAATGCCGTCTATGAGTACCGCTCCCATCTGAGGAGGGTACAGGCCGATAATCAGTTTGAGCAGCGAGGATTTTCCAGAACCGTTTCGTCCGGTAATCGCGACTGTTTCGCCTTGTTTGATGGTAAGTGTCATCCCGCTGAAAACAGCATTGCGGTCGGCAGTATAACGCAGGCCAACTCCGTTGAAAGAGATGTTCCCGTCAATATTAAGAGGCTGATCAGATAGAGTATTGATGTTTTCCGGTGGTGATGACAAAAGCTTATGAACCTGGCCTATGCTGCGGAAAATATATCGGATACGGACAAGGGAGTTGCAGATGGATTGCAGAGGGGAAATGACCCGCCAGACCAGCATCATGGTTGCGATAAGAGCGCCGGTTGACAGTTGTCCTTCCCAGACAAGAAGTATTCCATAGGTGAGGGTGGTGATTCCTGCCAATACCGAAAGGCCATAGGCAATGGCCTCAACCAGTGCTGTCTGTTGTGAACTTTTAAAGGATGTATAAGAAGAAACACCTGATAATTTTCTGTAACGTTCAAGCCAGGTATCCATCACCCCATGAATACGAATGGACCTGAATTTTCTCATGGTCTCAACCATCAGAGTCTGTTTTTTTACGCTGGCGGCCGCTCCTTCTTCAGTGCTTGCCTGGATGCGGGGAAGCATGGTAAGTCCCAGAAGTACATAGAAGAACGCGAGGAGCAGGGGCACACGAACAAGCGGGCCGCCTATGATGTAGATGGTTAAAAGAAAAATCAGGGTAAAGGGGATTTCCATCAGATTGGTACCCACGGGACCTGAAAAAAAGTTCCGTACCGAATCAAAATCTTTTAAACGTGCAATCTGGGCAGGGATTGAGGAACTTTCAACAATTCTTGGAGGAAGGTAGAGTAATCGTTCAAAGATTGATTGGGTTATTATTGCATCGATGCGAACACCGAAAAAGGCAAGACTCCTGGCCCGCAGGTAACGAAGCAGCGATTCAAAGCCAATGGCCATCAATGCACCGCCTGCCAGAAAATACAGGGTATCCGGCGCATTGTTTCCGATTACTTTATCATAGACTGCCATGACAAAGAGTGATGAAACCAGAGCCAGCAGATTGATGACAAAACTTGAAATAAAAATCTGACGAAAAACCGGTGTGAAACGCTTGCTGATGTATCTAGCCCACCGGCCTGATTTTTCAATGACCTGTTGGTCCAGTTTGTTTTTTTCCACGCTATCTTCATCCAGAGGACTGAAGGCGTAGAGTGTGCCTTTGTTTTTTAAAATCTCTTCAAAAGGAAAGCACTTGAGACTGGTCCCGTCAAAGGCCTGGAGAGTCTGATTTTCATCCGAAAAGATAATGTAAGGACGTTCACGGTCAGTATCCTCATGGATGACCACAAGGCAGGGTGCCAGCCGAGGATCAAAATTTCTCAGATTGATGGACGTATGCTGGATCCGGTAATTCAGGTTCGCGAGGGTATTGATAAAATCCACCCGATCGATCTGATCAGGATAGTGAGGCAGTGACTCGCATATCTGGTGAATTTCCCCGTTCCAGCCAAGAGCTGTGAGAAGTGGCGCAACACATGCGGCAAAGGGAGAAGGCGGGCCGGTTTTCGAAAGCCAGCCATAGGGTTCCAGTTTGTTTTGAAGCGCAGTACTGTTTTCAAGGAAGTCTGTTGTCATGCTTTCAACTCCCTGAACGGCAGAACAGTGAAAGATTTGGAATCAACCGGAGCAGTCTCCTCCAGTTTGCCATTTACAATGTAATATTCTTTGTCTGCCAGTCTGAGGATATTCCGGTCATCAGAGACAATGATCATGGTAGTGTTTTTTCTTACACGACCAAGTATTTTGAATACCAGGTTGTAACCGTCCCGATCCAGGCCTCTGTCTGCATTGTTGAAAAGAATAATCCGCGGTCGGGCTGCAAGTGCCCTGGCTATTGCAATTCGTTGTTTCAGCCCGGGCGGGAGTGGATCTGTTACAGAATCAGTGAGGATGGTTTTAAAGCCGTTCGGCAACAGTGCCACAGCCTCACTTACCCCAAGATGTGATGCAGCTGTCATGGCATCAACTTCAGGTATGGTTCCGAAAAAAGTCAGATTTTCCATGATGGTTCCATGGTAAATAGCTCCTTTTTCCGGCAGGTAACCTATGTGGGAGGCCAGCTGCACCGGATCGACCTGTGATGGATCTGCGCCATTAATGGTGATTTTCCCTTCTGTTGGAATATAGAGCCCTGCGAGCAGGTGTAGAAATGTTGTTCTCCCCGATCCCTGATCTCCCACAACTGAAATGGATTGGCCGGCTTTCAGAGAAAGGTTCAGGTCCTTAAACAGGGGGGGACTGTTTTTATTATATCTGAAAGTCATATTTTGACAGTCAATCAACCCCCTGGATTGCAGCAGATTCTTAGTCTCTTTATGTGAAGAAACCGGCAGGGCAAAGATTTCTTCAAGTTCCTGTCGATCAATGAAAAAGCTTTGAAACCTTGTCCATAGTCCAAGTGCTCTCTGCACCGGTTGCATAACCCTCCCTGAAAGCAGCAGGCAGGCGGCAAGTCCACCTGTACCCATGTCTCCGTTCATCACTTTAAAAGCACCATAGGAAACAACTGACACAGTCATGATCTGGCCGAGAAGCATGCCTGAACTCAGTGCAATGTTGTTGGAGAGTGCAACTTGAAAATGGGCGCTGGAAATACGATTCTGCAGACGATCATTGCGGCGGAAAAAGAATTTCTCCAGGCCCTGACTTTTTATTGTATGGATGCCTGTCAGGGTTTCAATGAGGAAGTTGTAACGAATCTTATCGCTGAAATCCTGTTCCTTTACTTCCCGCTTCAGGCGCATTCCAACAATCCAGGAAATGATACAGAAGAGAAGGAACAGGGTGAGAGGGACAAGGACCAGGTCTCCACCGATATACGCAATAAGAAAAAGAAAAGTCAAAACGAACGGAAGGTCAACCATGGTCATCAGAGCCTGTCCCGAATAAAAGCTTCTCAGGCGACTTATGGCTGCCATTTTCTGGATGTAGGCACCTGCTCCCTGCTGCTCAAATTCCTGAACATTGGAATGGAGGAGATGGGACATGGCCGCACAGGCTGTCTTGTGTTCAAAAACTGCCCCAGACCAGCCGGTAAGATAGGAACGAGCCAGTCGAAGCCCGACTTCAATGACAACAGCACAGACAACGCCTGAAATCAGGAGAACAAGGGTGCCCACACCGTGACTTGGCAGGATGCGGTCATAGGTTTGCAGCATCATTATCGGCATGGCCAGAGCCAGCAGATTGATGACCAGCGTGGACAACATCAGATAAAAATTGTTGCCGCTTTTATTTAAGGTGTCAGCCGGAATATTGCTTTTCCGGTTTTTTCCTGCCATTGAGACTCCTGTATTAATAAAAAAGATGCTTTCGTAATAAAATGGAGGGGACTGAGTTGATGGTATCGAAAATACAATAAGAATTGAAGTAAAAAGAATGCATAGGGGCTATTTTTCCTATTCCTTACCTCCTGATGGAGTTTGATTGGATTTTTCAGGAAAAAAGGTGCAGGATACGGTATAAAAACAGAAAGCTTAAGATTCTTTGGATTTGTGATTAAATTAATTTGCTGTCAGGACTGAAATTTATGGACGTAGCATTCCGTTGCAGGGCTGTTGGAAAAGAAGGAAATACAGCTCTGCTGCCAGATGCAGTGTATGTTGAATTTGAGGCCGGAATATGACTGTAGTACCTTACAAAATATTTTCTCGAAGTCTGCGCTTACCTGTTTTTTAAAAAGAAATATTCTCATAAAGTACTTATACCCCTCGTGGGGTGTTTATACCCCCTTGAGGGGTGTTTATACCCCCTTGAGGGGTGTTTATACCCCCCTTGAGGGTGTTAATCGTGAAAGATAGCTTCTCAGGAGATTTACTATGGGAAAACAAGTAACCATTCTGGTGGTTGATGACGAACAGGTGCATCGCTACATGCTCTGTTCCATGTTTAAAGAGTGGGGCTGGAAGTGCGTGGAGGCTGATGACGGTAAAACTGCTGTGCAGGCGGTCGGGAAATTTGCCTATGACGCTGTGCTTATGGATGTCCGCATGGCCAGAATGGATGGCATGGAGGCCTTTGGTGAAATCCATGAAACTCATCCTGCTCTACCCGTCATTATCATGACAGCCTATTCGTCTGTGGATGCAGCTGTTGAGGCCATTAAACATGGAGCCTATGATTATCTGACAAAACCCCTTGATTTTGACCGTCTTCGTCTGACCCTTGAACGGGCAGTGGATAAAAAGCAGGTGGAAGAGCGAAAGCAGGAAGTCAGTAAAGATGATAAACCCAAGCTTGCCTCCACCGCCATCCTCGGCTGTTCCGCTTCCATGACCGAGCTCCTTGAAATGATATCCTATGTGGCACCAACTGAAGCCACTGTTCTCATCAATGGTGAGTCGGGCACCGGCAAGGAACTGGTCGCTGCCGAACTTCATCACAACAGCGAAAGGTGCAATGGACCTTTTGTGAAGGTGAATTGTGCAGCCCTTGCTGAAAGTCTGCTCGAATCCGAGTTGTTTGGCCATGAAAAAGGAGCCTTTACAGGTGCCGACCAACAGCGCGAGGGGAAATTTATTCAGGCAACCAGAGGAACCCTTTTTCTTGATGAGATTGGAGAAACGTCCCAGGCCATGCAGGTAAAATTGCTCCGGGTACTTCAGGAACAGGAATTACAGCGTGTGGGTGGGCAGGAGACTATTCATACGGATGCCAGGATTATTGCGGCCACCAATCGCGATCTGGAAAAAGAGGTTCGGGATGGAAAATTTCGTGAAGATCTCTATTATCGTCTGAACGTGGTGACCGTTACTGTGCCGCCCCTGCGGAATCGAAGGGATGATATTCCGTTGCTGGTGGATCATTTTGTTCGTAAATTTGCCGTAAAGAACAGACGGGAGGTTGCAGGTGTGACTTCGGAATGCATGGATCTCCTGGTTTCCTATTCCTGGCCGGGAAATGTGAGGGAACTTGAAAATGCAATTGAGCGGGGTGTTATTCTCATGCGAGGTGAGTATCTCACTGAAAAGAGCCTGCCTTTGCCTGTTCAGAAACAGGGACAGGGCAGTGACAATAAAACAGATAATCTACCTTCCCTTCAGGCACAGGAAAAGGTTTTGATTTTAAGGACCCTTGAGGAAACCGGTGGAAATAAGAGTGAAGCAGCAAGAAGGCTGGGAATTACGCGAAAGACCCTGCAGAATAAGCTGCATAAATATCATGAATAATCACACATGGAAGCCCTGGTTGACTATGCCGGACGCTTGTGGTATCTGAATAGCCTGATCTGATAAATATATAAACGGAGTAGAGAAGATGAGGACAGATATCGTCCATATTGGTGCTGGCGAGTTGACTTACGAGATTCGCAATATTGTGAATGTCGGCATGAAACTGCAGAAACTCGGGCTCAGTACAAACTGGGAAAATATTGGTGATCCCATTTCCAAGGGTGAGGAGATCCCCCTTTGGATGAAAGAGATTGTTTCAGATGCGGTTATGCAGGACATAACCTATGGCTATTGTCCCACCAAAGGAGTGCTGAGCACCCGTGAATTTATTGCAGCGGAAACCAATAAACGGGGGGGCGCGCAGATAGGTCCGGAAGATATTCTCTTCTTCAACGGACTGGGGGATGCGATTTCCAAGATTTTTGGTTTTCTGAAACGGACTGCCCGGGTTCTGGTACCGACGCCTAGCTATACAACCCATTCTTCAGCTGAAGCGGCCCATGCCGGTGATAAACCCCTTACCTATATCCTTGATCCCAATAATCACTGGTATCCGGATCTTGATGATCTGGAAAAATCCATCAAGTATAATCCTGCAGTGGCCGGTATCCTGATTATTAATCCCGACAACCCGACAGGGGCAGTGTATCCCACTCATATCCTGGAATCCATTGTGGAGCTTGCCAGGCGTTATGATCTGTTTATCATCTGTGACGAAGTATACCATCATATTGTCTACAACGGGACATCCACCTCTTCTCTTTCCGATGTGATTGGTGATGTGCCGGCGATTGCCATGCGCGGTATTTCAAAAGAGATGCCATGGCCCGGATCGCGTTGCGGCTGGATAGAGGTTTTCAACGGGGACAAAGATCCCATGTTTGCAAAATATATTCAGTCAATTCTCAACGCTAAAATGGTGGAAGTCTGCTCCACAACTCTGCCGCAATCTGTCTATCCGAAAGTGGTGCAGCATCCAAAATATCAGAGCTACCTGAAAGAGCGGATCCAACGTTACGAAAAGTTTTCAAACATTGCCTACGACTGTCTGAAGGATGTGAAAGGCGTGCTGGTGAATCGTCCCAACGGTGCCTTTTACATGAGCGTCTGTTTTGAAGACGGTGCACTGACTCATGCCCAGACTCTTCCCATTGAAAATAAAGAAGTGCGTGAGATGGTTGAATCACTGGTGAGCCCTGAAGGAACTTCGGTTGATAAACGTTTTGTCTATTTTCTGCTGGGGGCAACTGGTGTCTGTGTGGTCCCTCTAACGTCTTTTGCCACGGACCTGCAGGGATTTCGGGTGACTCTTCTTGAACGCAACGAAGAAGTCTTTCGCAAGGTTTTTGAAACCATTGCTGTGTCCATAAAGCAATATTTGCAAAGCTGAAGAATTTTACAAATTCATCTTAGGTTTAACTTTCTACTAGTTTCTCAAAGCTAATGTCATATCGACGATGCCTTGACGGAGGAACGCTATAGCACTTGTCAGCGGTAATACGGGCGGATTAAAAAAGAATCAGCTGAAACTCCTTGAGCGCCTTGCTGGAAAGCGAGGGAGCAGGGATGATGTGATCGGACCGGAGATGGCCCGCGCCCTCTGCTCTATTTCATTTGAATTAAACCGTCAGGTTGGTCTTCTTCTGCAGCGTTCCGGAAAAGTGGAAGCTGTTATTGTGGGCGACTTCAGAGGGATCATGATCCCCCAGCTGTCACACATTCGCAGTCGCGGGCGTCTTAAAGGCCTGCGTCTCGTACACACCCACCTGGCAGGAGAGGACATCAGCGATGAGGATCTCATGGATCTTCTGTTTCTGCGGCTGGACCTGCTCTCAGTTTTAAAAGTGGCTGCTGACGGTCTTCCGGAACAACTCTATTCAGTGCATCTTCTTCCGAATTCCCGTGACGGAAAAAACTGGGCATTCCTGCCGCCTGTCCATCCTGCCCACCAGAATGACTCTTTTGAAGAATTCATCCAGGCACTGGAAAGCGAATTTACCAGAGAATCAAGTATTGAAGAAGTTGATACCGGGCTTGACAGGGCAATTCTGGTGAGTGTTTCCAGCCAGTCAAAGATTCGCTCTGAAGAGTCCATGCATGAACTGGCGGAGCTTGCCCGGTCCGATGATATTATGGTCCTGGCCCGCGTGCTGCAGCTACGGAGAAAAATCAATCCCCGCCTGATTATCGGTAAAGGCAAGCTTGCGGATATTATGATTCAGGCGCTGCAGCTCAATGCCAACCTCCTGATCTTTGACCAGGAGCTTAATCCTTCACAAATTCGTTCCATCACCGATTATACGGAACTGCGAGTCATTGACAGGACTCAGCTGATTCTGGATATTTTTGCCCACCGGGCGCTCAGCAGGGAAGGAAAGCTGCAGGTGGAGATGGCACAGCTCAAATATCTGTTGCCAAGACTTTCATCTAGAGATGACGCTTTGTCCCGTCTCACCGGTGGTATTGGAGCCAGGGGGCCTGGTGAAACAAAACTTGAGATCGACAAACGTCGTATCAATGACAGGCTGGCAAGGCTTGCAAAAGAGCTAGAAAAAGTAAGTAAAGAGCGGTATCGGAGGCGTTCAAGGCGCAGGAAAAAAGATCTTCCGGTGCTCTCCCTTGTGGGTTACACCAATGCAGGGAAATCAACTCTTTTAAATACCTTGACCAAAAGTGATATTGTTGCAGAAGACAAGCTCTTTGCCACCCTTGATCCCACCAGCCGCCGCTTGCGTTTTCCAAGGGATATGGAAGTGGTGATTACCGATACTGTGGGTTTTATCAAGCATCTGCCTGCAGATTTACTCCAGGCATTCAAGGCAACCCTGGAAGAACTTGAGGAAGCTGACCTGCTGGTTCATGTCATTGATCTCTCCAATCCCTGCTTTCGTGATCAGATGAAAGTGGTGGACGATCTTTTACGCGACCTTGATCTTGGAAATATTCCCTGTCTGAAACTGTTTAATAAATCTGACAAAGTTTTGGATGACGAGATACTGATGGCAGAGGTGAGTCGGGAGGGTATTGCTGTCAGTGCGCTGGAGCTTGACACACTGGCGCCGTTTCTAGGTAAAGCTCAGGAGATGATGGGGAAAATACTTCAGGCCTCCTGATAAGCTTTTGTCAAGGCTGCAGGAAGAAGCCCAGATCTTTGCCTATCTGCTTCTGGTTAATGAACTCACAGCCGATGGCGTTGTTCCTGATTGATTTTACCAGTACTTTCTTTGTCAGTTCAGTTTGCTTTTTATCATTGAGCTTGAAGTTGAGAAGTGCTTTCTGACCGACATTAATATTGTGCTGTCCGGAGATGGAGAATCCTACACCGCTTCGGGAAATATTGTGGACCCGCATCAATCCCCCTCCACCACCAGATGGTCCGATCAGAGTGTACATGCCCACTATATTGGTTGGTTTGCGGTAATGTCTGCGAAAATCAAGGGCAACCAGGAAGGTGTTGCCGCAGCTACAGCGGGTTTTAAGGGTGTGCCGTCCATTCCGAAATTTTCCGACAGCAATGTTTTTAACAAGAGCACACTCTGGACACCTGATTGAAGCTGTGTCATTTGTTTTTACAAATGATTTTTGTATTTTCATGTCATATTGTTTTTCTCTTAAGGACATTTTTGTCTTCCTTATAGGTTACTGAGGGAAATTTCCACAGTATCTCACTATGTTACATGAATTTTCCTTAAGGAGTCTCATTAACTCCTTAAGGTATTGTATCAGGTAGTAAAATTTTTACCAGAGCTAAAGTAGTTGCCTTCCAGAGTCATTGTCTATTTTTCCTGGTAGTAATCTGGAATAGTCTCAGTTATATAAGGCTACATCACCATCGCACGCTCATGGATTCAGGGAGTCAGTCATAAATAATGGCAGTATAGCGTGCCAGGATTTCCTCTGTTTCCGCATCCAGGTCACTTGCAACCTCGTGAATATGATACTCCTGTTTGCAACCTGTGCAGCGGAGGCGAATACGACGACACTGTCTGAGTACTTCAAGTTTTTCTGAACACTTGCGACATTTCATGGCATCAGCTGAGCAGTTGCTCACGTGTGAAAAGAGCTTCAAGCTTGTAACCAGCCTTAGCCAGTACCTCCACGCCTCCTTCCTGGCGTTCAACAACAGTGATGATCTGTCCTACTTGAAAACCTGCGTCTTCCACACGCTTGATGACCTTGATAAGTGTACCGCCTGTGGTGACCACATCTTCAAGAAGGGTAACCCTGCAGCCAGGAGGCATGTTACTGAGTCCTTCAATATAATTTTCTGTTCCATGACCCTTGGCTTCCTTTCGGACGATGAATGCGGGAACAGGATGACCTTCCATGTAACTGACAACAGATACTGCAGTCACAAGTGGATCAGCCCCAAGAGTCATGCCTCCCACGGCCTGGATGGGTTCATCGGCTTTTAACATAAGGTCGAGAATAAGTTTACCGCAGAAATAACTTCCTTCAGCAGAAAGTGAGGTCTGTTTGACATCTACATAAAAGTCTGATGTTTTACCGGAAGTAAGAGTGAAGTTTCCCTTGCGATAGGATTTTTCCAGAAGAATTTCTTTCAGCCGTTGTCTGTCATTCATAATGTGTCTTTTTGATGGGTCATGGTTAGTCTAACTAATCTATGCATTATAACTCGTCTTGAAACTGGAATCAATACTGGTAAATTTACCAGTTTTCGGCATATGGACAAGAAAAAACTCGCAAAATGGAAAATTGACATGTTAAAATAAAATATTTAAGTGTCTGGGCAAAATCATAATCGAGCTGTTTTTATATTTAATAAAAATATGAGGTTCATATGTGCGGAATTGTAGGATATGTAGGTAGAAGACGTTTAGTTCCAGTGGTACTTGGTGGATTGAAACGTCTGGAGTACAGAGGCTATGATTCTGCAGGTATCGTGTATCTTCAGGATGGAAAACTGACCAAATTCCGCAGTGAAGGCAAACTCCAGAATCTTGAGAACATTATGGAAGATGCTCTCGGTGCCTCTTCCCATATCGGCCTTGGACACACCAGATGGGCAACTCATGGTGCCCCGACCACGGAAAATGCGCACCCCCACAGCGATTGCACCGGTGAGCTGGTTGTTGTACATAACGGGATTATTGAAAATTACCATTCCCTGCGCAATGAGCTTCTTGAAAAAGGGCACAAATTTGCCTCTGAAACCGATACTGAAGTGTTGGTGCACCTCATAGAAGATTATCTTGAAGATGATCTGCAGGAAGCTGTAACCAAAGCCCTAGCAAGAGTCGAGGGATCATACGCATTAGGCGTGCTCTGGTCCGGTATGCCGGATACATTGATTGCTGCCAGAAATCACTGTCCACTTGTCCTTGGTATTCACGAGGAAGAAGGCGGATTTATGGCCTCTGATATTCCGCCCCTTCTCCCTTATACTGATCAGGTTGTTTTTCTTGATGACAAAGAGCTCGCTGTTTTGCAGGCTGATAATTATGCGGTGTATTCACTTGAAACAGGTGAGCAGATAGAAAAAGAAGTGAAGACCATTGCCTGGAATGCTGCCATGGCTGAAAAAGGTGGCTATAAGCATTTTATGCTTAAAGAAATATATGAACAACCGCAGGCAATTATTGATACTGTAAGTGGTCGCATTAACCCTGAAACCGGCAGCGTTACTTTACCGGAAATGAATCTCAGTGATGAAGATCTTACAGGGATTGATCGTATCTTTCTTGTGGCCTGTGGTACTTCCTGGCATGCTGCCCTGGTGGCTAAGTACTGGATAGAGCGTTGGGCTGGAATCCCGGTGGAGGTGGATATTGCTTCTGAATTTCGTTATCGGAAACTCCTCATCAACGAACGAGTGCTGACCGTTGCCATTTCGCAATCCGGTGAAACAGCTGATACTCTGGCCGGGATCAGACTTGCCAAAGAACTTGGTTCTAAAATAGTTACCATCTGCAATGTGGTGGGTTCCACCATGACCCGTGAGGCTCATGGTACGGTCTATACCCATGCCGGTCCTGAGATTGGAGTTGCTTCTACAAAGGCATTTACCTCGCAGCTTGCAGCCCTCTTTCTGTTCACCCTGTTTCTTGCTGAAAAACGGGGGACAATGGATGCCAAGACACGGCTTGAGCTGGGGAAGGAATTAATCAGCCTGGCCACTGTAATAGAAAAAGTACTTCCTGTTCTACAGGATGAAATAAAAGAATTGATCGAAAATTATTATGACAGTCGTGATTTCCTCTTTGTTGGACGAGGCCTCAATTTTCCCATTGCCCTTGAAGGGGCTTTGAAACTGAAAGAAATTTCCTATATTCATGCAGAAGGTTATGCGTCCGGTGAACTTAAGCATGGCCCCATTGCCCTGATTGACAAGGACATGCCGATTCTTGGTATTACCCCAAGGGATGCAGTGTATCAGAAATCCATTTCAAATGTTGAAGAGATTAAGGCCAGACAGGGGCGTCTGATACTCATCGGTACCAAAGGGGATGACCATCTGAAGACTATTACAGATGATGTCCTTTATCTCCCTGAAGTCCATGAAGAATTGAACCCCATTCTGTATACAATTCCCGCGCAATTGCTCTCTTATGAAATAGCATCCAGACGCGGATGTGATGTGGATCAACCCCGAAACCTGGCAAAAAGTGTGACTGTGGAATAGATGATTTCAGTCGGGCTTGAAAAACTTGCACAATCAAAAGTTTCATTTAGTGGCAAGCGGATAGGATTACTTTGCAACCAGGCGTCAACTGATCGAAATATTCGACACAGCAGGGATGTGATTCAGGATCTGTACGGTGATCAGCTCACCTGTCTGTTTTCTCCCCAGCACGGCTTTTTTTCTGAAAAACAGGATAATATGATCGAGTCGGATCATTGCAAAGATCCGGTGACGGGTCTGCCTGTGTTTAGCCTCTATGGGGAGACCAGAAAGCCAAATGCTGAGATGTTTGAGCATCTTGACATACTGCTGATTGACATAGTGGATGTCGGCACCAGGGTGTATACTTTTCTCTACACCATGGCATATTGTCTTGAAGCTGCAGCTGAGTATGGCAAGCAGGTTGTTGTGCTGGACAGGCCCAACCCGATTGGCAGTGCTGTGGAAGGCAATATTCTGCAGCAGGACTGCTCTTCTTTTGTCGGCCTGTATCCAATTCCCATGCGCCATGGCATGACCTTTGGCGAACTTGCCTGTTTTATAAATGAGGAATTTGCAATTGGTGCAGATCTGCAGGTTATTCCCATGCAGGGCTGGAACTCTTCTATGCTTTTTCGTGATACCGGTTTTCCCTGGGTGTCTCCATCTCCAAACATGCCCACTCCTGAGACTGCCCTTGTCTATCCCGGGCAGGTAATCTGGGAGGGCACAAACTGTTCCGAAGGAAGAGGAACCACCCTGCCTTTTGAGCTGGTAGGAGCACCATTCTGGCAGCACGATCCAATAATTGAACGCCTGGCCGCAACAGAATTGCCCGGATGTTACTTAAGACCCCTTGTTTTTCAGCCAACTTCGGGGAAATGGGCCGAACAGAGCTGTGTCGGTTTTCAGGTTCATGTAACAGATCCGGAGATTTTTTTACCATATCGGACAAGTCTTGCATTGCTTCAAGCAGTGATTCAGTGTTATCCTTTACAGTTTGCCTACAAAGAACCACCCTATGAATATGAATTTGATCGGCTCCCCATGGATCTGATTCTAGGGGATGTCGCACTGCGGCAAGCCCTGGAAAGTGGTGAGCCTCTTTCGGTTCTGGAGAAAAAATGGCAACCTGAGCTGGACTATTTCCTGGAAAAACGCAGGAAATATCTGCTTTATGGAGAATAACCCTGTTACGAGGAAGATGTGAGCAATAAAAGTTACAGCCTGGAAGAACTGGCACAAGTGGCAATGGGCGAAATTGCAGGTGATTCGCAACTGCAAATAACCGGTTTTGCTCCACTGGAAACAGCAGGTGAGGGAGATATCAGCTTTCTTGTTAAGGCTTCTGAAGTAGAAAAACTGACTGACTTCAAGGGCAGCGCTGTAATTGTCCCCGTGGATATAACAGAAGCTGCTGTTCCTCTCATTCGGGTTAAGGATCCCTATCTTGCTTCTGCCCGTATCCATGGTCTGCTCCTGGAAAAACCTTTTGTTGCAAGTGGTGTACACCCCCAGGCGTGTGTTGGCGAAAACACTGCTGTTCCGGAACAGATCAGTGTTGCGGCCTTTGTTTCCATTGGAGAACGGGTGAAACTGGGTGAACGTATCACAATGGAATCCGGAGTTGTTTTAGGTGATGATGTTGAAGTTGGAGATGATGTGCTTTTAAAGGCAAATGTTTCCATTGCCAATGGTTGTAAGCTTGGTAAACGGGTGATTATCCAGCCGGGAACAGTAATTGGCAGCGACGGCTACGGATATGCCACAGATGATCGTGGTTTTCATACCAAACGTCCCCAGGTCGGTATTGTACAGATCGATGATGATGTTGAAATTGGAGCCAACTGTTGTGTGGACAGGGCTGCGTACGGTGTCACCCACATTAAATCAGGATCTAAGATCGATAACCTGGTTCAAATTGCCCATAACGTGGTTGTGGGAGAAAACAGTCTGATTGTTTCCCAAGTGGGAATCTCTGGTTCAACAACACTGGGACGGAACGTGGTTCTTGGTGGCCAGGTGGGTGTGACCGGTCACATTAACCTGGGAGACGGGGTGATGGTTGGTGCGCAGAGTGGTGTTCATAATAATCAGAAACCCGGAGCAAAAATCGGTGGTTCACCAGCTCTTCCCATTAAAAATTATGTGAGAGCCGCCATTCAACATGGGAAATTGCCGGAGATGGCACGTGATCTTAGAAAGTTAAAAAAAGAAGTGGCAGAGCTGAAATCAAAAAACTAATAATAAAACTTTAGTGTGATCTGAATGAGTGAAACAATAGAAACGGAGCAGATAGATATCCTGGAGATTCTACGTCTGCTGCCGCATAGATACCCTTTTGTCCTGATTGACAGAATATTGTCAATTACAGCTGATCAGGAGATCACAGCTTTAAAAAATGTGACCATCAATGAACATTTTTTCCAGGGACATTTTCCTGAGAAACCCGTGATGCCTGGAGTGCTGATGCTTGAAGGCATGGCACAGGCCGGAGGGGTTCTGGCATACTATTCTGAACCGGAAAACATAGGAACCAAACTTCTCTATTTTGCAGGACTTGACAAAGTTCGTTTTCGCAATCCCGTGGGACCCGGTGACCAGTTGATTTATAAACTTCACCTTTTAAAAAAGAAACGTGGAATACAGAAACTGGCAGCTAAGGCATTTGTTGATGATAAACTGGTTGCTGAAGCTGAATTAATGGCATCCTTTGGTTGATAACAGATGACCATACATTCCACCGCAGTCATCTCTCCTGAAGCTGAGTTGCATCCTAGTGTAACCGTAGGTCCGTTTTCTGTGATTAACGCCGGCGTTCGAATAGGTGCAGGCAGCACGGTTGCTTCCCATGTTATTCTGTCCGGCCCGACCACCATCGGTGAAAATAACAGGATCGACTCTTTTGTGGCACTTGGCGGCACTCCCCAGGATCTTGGATATAAAGAGGAAGCAACAGAACTGATCATCGGGAATGATAACCTGATTCGTGAATATGCCTCAATTCACCGTGGCACAATAAAAGGCGGCGGGAAAACCATACTTGGCGATAACAACATGATTATGGCCTATGCCCATATCGGGCATGACTGCATCATTGGAAATCATGTGATCATCGTCAATGCTGCTCAACTGAGTGGCCATACAGAAGTGGGGGATCATGCAACAGTGGGCGGACTTACCGGTACACATCAGTTTTCCAGAGTCGGCACCTTTGCTTTTATTGGTGGTGGGTCTGCTGTGAATAAGGATGTCCCGCCTTTTGCCATGGTGACAGGTAACAGATCGCAAATGCGGATTTCCGGCTTGAATAAAATCGGTTTGCGTAGAAATGGAGTGAGTCGTGAGACCATTTCAAAAATCGATGCTGCTTTTCGGATTCTTTTTCATTCACCGGAACTTCTCCACAATGAAGCCATTGAAAAAGCGAAACTCGAGCTTGGTGGATGCGAAGCTGTCGATGAATTGTTGTCTTTTATTAAAAATTCCAAACGAGGTGTGGTGAAACGCACTAAAAAGAAATGAATACTGGGTGTGTTGATCCGACAAAAATTGGAGTAATTGCCGGTTCAGGTCAGTTTCCGCTTCTTTTTATCCAGGCTGCGCACGAGGCCGGACGAAAAACTGTTCTTGTCGCCCATAAGAATGAAACTTCTCCTGAAGTGGCTGAAGCAGCCGATGAAGTGTGCTGGGTAAAACTTGGGCAGCTAGGAAAGATGATTAAGTTTTTCCATGACCAGGGGGTAGCTGAAACTGTTTTTGTTGGAGCAATTACCAAGACCAGAATTTTTCGGGATATCCTTCCCGACCTGAAAGGCCTCACTCTCTGGAATAAAATCGATACCAAACAGGATGATTCTATTCTCCGGGCTGTTGCAGGTGTGCTCGAGAACGAGGGTGTCAAAGTCCAGGAGTCCACTTTTTATCTTCGTCATCTTCTCTTTCCCCACGGGGTGCTGACCCGGAAAAAACCGGATGAAAATCAGCGTCTTGATATTGAATTTGGCTGGAAAAATGCTCGTGCCATTGGTGCATTGGATATAGGCCAATGTGTGGTTGTGCGTAACCGCTCAGTGCTTGCTGTTGAGGCAATTGAAGGAACCGATGCCGCCATCGCCCGTGGCGGTGCTCTTGCCAATGAAAAGGCCGTGGTCGTCAAGGTGAAGAAGCCTCACCAGGATTTTCGCTTTGATCTTCCAGCCACTGGTGTCAAAACCATCGAAACCCTGGCTTCTGTAAAAGGTTCTCTCCTGGCAGTGGAAGCAGGTCAATCTTTGCTTTTTGATCCGGATGCCATGATAAAAGCGGCTGATAAGGCTGGGATTGTAGTGGTTGGAGTAAAAGAAAATCCTGACGGCAGTCTGGATTACTGATTTACTGTGCCATGCAGGCCATGATTCTTGCTGCCGGTTTCGGCACCAGACTTCTTCCTTACACGAAACTTCGTCCCAAACCTCTTTTCCCTCTCTTAAACGAACCTCTTCTCCTCCTCACCATTCGCAGGTTGCAGGCAGCTGGATTTGACCATATTATCGTCAACTGTCATTATCTGCGAGAGCAAATTGTCACGACTCTTGAAGGGCTGCCAGGCATAGTTATTCAGGAAGAAGCAAGTGTTCTGGGAACTGGTGGAGGATTACGTCTTGCCCTGCCTAATCTGCGAGATGAACCGTTACTGGTGACCAATGGCGATATTTATCATAGCGTCAACTACGGGGAACTGTATCGTGCCCACGATTCAGCGGAGGCCGAAGTGACCATGGCCATGCACGATTATCCCCGTTTCAACAAGGTGAATGTGCAGACAGATTACGTAACAGGTTTTGACAATCAACAGGGCGGGGAACTCCTGGCTTTTACCGGGCTTCACGTCCTTGAACCTGACGTTCTTGAAAAGATTCCCCTTCAGCAGGAATATTCAATCATTGACCGATATCGTGAACTGCTCCAGGAAAAGAAAAAAATTCGAGCCCTGCGTGTTGACGGCTCTTTCTGGGCTGATATGGGTACAGTGGAAGATTATCTGGATCTGCATGGCAGATTGCTGAAAAAAGAAATTCCTCTCTGGAAAGAGTTTTCTGAGCTTCCCTCTGATGCTGTTCTCATTGATAACCGGGCAACTCTTAAAAAAGAAGTTCTATTTCAGGATTGGGCCTGTGTTGGTCGTGCCACCTTGGTAAAAAACGTAACTCTTCAACGCTGTGTTGTCTGGGACCATGCCAGGCTGGAGGAAGGGAAAAACTATTGTGATGCTCTTCTTGTGCCCGATTTTTGAGGGCCTGAAGAGCTTAAGTAAAATATCGAGTGAAAGTACTGATATCCTCACGCGGAGTTCGGTAACTGTTAACCAGCGCATCTTTGTCTTCATATCCAATGGCCATGCCGCACAGCAGAATGGAGTTCTGCGGGTAGCCAAGAGTTTTCTTGATAATTGCCGGATAGTCGGAAAAAGCTGCCTGTGGGCAGGTTGCCAGGCCCTGCTCCAATGCTGCCAGCATGATCGATTGTAAAAACATGCCACAGTCCAGAAACGAACCGGCTTCCATGCTCGCATCCATGAAAAACAGAAGCAGAACAGGAGCATCAAAGGCACGATAGTTGGCGGCCCACTGGTCTAGACGACGCTGCTTGTCTGAGCGTTTTATGTTTAAGGTGGTGTACATCAGTTTTCCGCAATTAATGCGGCGGAATTTATAAGGACGGATCCATTTCTTTGGATAATACTGGTAATCAGCTTCGCCTCTGACACCCTGTCTGAAACTGTTTTCAATTTGTGTCTGCAACTCTTTTTTTGTTTCACCACCTACCACAGCCACCTGCCAGGGTTGAATGTTGGCCCCGGATGGTGCATGGCTTGCGGCAGAAAGAATAGCATTGATTTTTTCGGTTTCTACCTCTTTATCCAGAAAGGCACGAACAGATTTTCGTTGCTGCAGTAATTTGAGTATGTTCATGGTTTGCCTTTAAGGTAGCCTTAATTCATTTTTTGTATTTATCAGGTTGTTGTTTCTTTTTCAGGGTAACACCATCAACAGTCATCAACCATGTTCCGTCAACTGCATGCGGCGGCCTGGAGACTTCAAAAGTTGTAGTAAAAAACGCAAATTCCACAAGAAAATTATTGCCCAGGAACTCTTTAATGGGGCCTGTTATTTTTGTTGTCGTTCCTTTTCTGATACGCTGATACTTTACACTCCCATCCTGTAATATCAACAGGTACATCTCATTACTGTGCCATTCACCGATATAATCAGTTTTCTGATTACGTATGAAACTCAGCCAGATTCACAAAGTATACGGTAATTTATTGATAAGGCATGAAAACTTAAATGCCAATGGGCTGTCATTCCCGCGTAGGCGGGGATCCAGTTTCGTGCTGTAGATCTGGATTTCCGCCTACGCGGGAATGACTTACAAAAATGGCTGAGCTTTGTACGTAATCAGAATCAGTTTTGTCAGGCGGCACCGGGCTGCTGCAGCCTGCAAGGCACAATAAGGAAAAAATTAAACAGACGGCAATAAGGGCTGAGGGGTTCTTTTTGAGATCAGTTAGTTGTCGCTGTCTACTCACGCACTACTCTTCTTTTGTAATTATCCAGATGTTGTTTGGACTTTTTTCCACTTTGTAAAAGAAAGAATTGTCGTTTGTTGTGATCAAATATTTATGTAGCACATTAGACTTTTTGAATACTTTTACATCTTCAGCCTTGAGTTGAATATGATGATCCCGAAATACTTTATCCTTCAGAATGATGTAGGTCTCGTTGGATAGGTCGTTTACCTGTGAAAATGATTCATATTTTTGACCTGTTGTTTTTTCGTAGAAGTTCAGGAAAATATTTTTTCCATCACCAGAGAGCACAGCAATACTGAGAGTTATTAAAACAATTACATTAAGAATGATGAACTTCGAATTTTTGAAACCTTCCATCCAGGAGATATTCTTTTTCTTGATTCCAGTTTCGCTCTCATGTTTCATTTACTCCCCTTTCAACATTTTTATCCGGGTCACTGAACCGACCCGGGAGCAGCTGAAGAGATAAATATCTTATCATCTGGTTGCTGGCAGTTTAACGGTTACAATTTTGCCCCCATATTCATGGACGGAGTCGTGAGCCCGGACTGTGACACTTTTAACGGATTCAGGAATGTTAACGTTGGAGAGATTCCGGGTAAAAGGCTGCTCGCTCACATGGGGATGGTGAAGGATTCTGGTTCCGAACAGTGTTCCATCTTCTCCAACAATGTCCCATTTGTCAGCATAATGTTTCCAACCGGTATCTTTGTGAAGAACAGTCACACTGAAGTTATAACTATTTGTGTCATTTTTCCGCACATCAACTTTAACGATATCTGCCTCGTTTGCCCAGGAAAGATAAGGGAGACTGACCAGACAATATGCTGCGAACAGAAATGGAATGGTTTTCATTATATTCACCTGGAGTCGGAAAGTGAATCGGTAGTTTCAGTATTTCTCAAGGTAGCCATAAGACTATTTTGAAATTAAGCCTCTACAACACTCCGTTCCTACTATAGTAAGTCAGTTTTCTTTTTTATCGAACATTTTCTGCTCATCGCTACTCTTTCAGCCTTTGAGTCGGGTGGTTTTTGCGGAGAATTGCAAAGATTGTCATGGATATTCGTATTTGTGTGTAATGTTAAGGGTGTTGCAAAGAATAGTGTAAAATTCAATTAAAACAATAGAATAAAGCATAAAAGCCACTATAATAGCGGGTGTCC
>DQTH01000035.1 GCA_015662865.1 Desulfocapsa sulfexigens | reverse complement strand
CATGAGCATTGCAATTGATATGATACAAACAGGACAAAGGTTATTGCGGAATAGTTCCGCTGTGACTGGACATTAAGCAAGTCCGAAACTTGAGGAGTAACTAATGAATCAGCAAGCAGAGTCCCT
The DNA here is from genome assembly GCA_015662865.1 of Desulfocapsa sulfexigens. Classification (GTDB taxonomy): domain Bacteria; phylum Desulfobacterota; class Desulfobulbia; order Desulfobulbales; family Desulfocapsaceae; genus Desulfocapsa; species Desulfocapsa sulfexigens_B. The sequence goes on along the minus strand of DQTH01000035.1, from coordinate 3,269 downwards.
TCCTGTTGAGGCACTTTTCAAGGCCTCTGCAGCAGTTTCCCCTGATATCACATACCTTCTTGATGAGAAGAAGAATATCATCCATGCCAACCAGGCAAGTGAAAACTTGCTGGGTTTTCCGGAGGATGAAATCCTTGAAACCCAGATCTTTTCTCTCATTCATCCAGACGACACCCATGGTGTAGGCAGTGACCTGCAAAGCCACTCACCAGACTTTTCACCTCCTGTCAGAAAAATTCGTCTAAGGCACAAAGATAATTCCTACCTTAATGTGGCCCTGCGTGTTTTCCAGGTACCCTCTGAGCAGGGTAATTTTTCAGGAATGCTGCTCCGGGAACTTAACAACAGGAGAAGACAAAACCCTTCAGATGAGCAGCAGAAAAATGCAATCCTGCATAGTCAACTTGATACAAGCTGGGATGGCATCCTTGTCGTTGACCCTGACAATAAAATTATTCTGACCAATGATCGCTTTCATAGAATGTGGTCCATTGCCCCGCATATTGCTGAGCTTCAAGATGATGAGATTCAGATCAGGACAGTCCTCGATCAACTCGTTGACCCGGATGCATTTCTTGCCCGTGTTCAATACCTTAACGAACATCCTGAAGATACCAGTCTTGAACTCATTCCTTTAAAGGATGGTCGAAGTTTTGAACGCTATTCAGCGCCACTTCATGATATCGATAATACATTTCTCGGCCGCATCTGGTATTTTCGAGATATCACCCAGACCAAAAACATGGAAGAGGAGATGTTAAAGCTGAAGAAGCTTGAATCAGTGAGTGTTCTGGCAGGCGGCATTGCCCATGACTTCAATAATATTTTGACTGCAGTACTGGGTAATATCCAGCTATCAACCTTCCATCTGGATCAGGACAACAAAGCCTTACCTCTCCTTCAAGAAGCAAAAAAAGCAGGCATGCGTGCCCAGACTCTCACCAGTCAACTTCTTGCCCTGTCCAAAAAAAATATGCCTGTAAAACAGGCCACCATGCTTGATGCAATAGTTGAAGAAAGTTGTGCATTTTTATCAAAAAGCTCAAATGTACGCTGCCGGCTGACAATGGCCGGAAAACTCTGGCCGGTTGACTGCGACAGAGAACAGATCAGTCAGGTGATACAAAACCTGATTTATAACGCCAGGCAGGCTATGCCAAACGGTGGAACCATTGATATCAGCACTGAAAATATTTACCACACGGGTAACAGCAAACTGGTGCCAGGTGACTATGTCTATATGACTATTTGTGACCAGGGATGCGGAATTCCGGCAAAAGACATTGATCGGATCTTTGATCCATACTTCACAACCAAAAGCCTCAATGCGGACCAGGGTACCGGCCTGGGACTGGCGGTGGTCCATTCCATTATCAATAAACATGGTGGACTCATTGAAGTTGAATCACGGGAAGGAAAAGGAACAACTTTCAGTATCCTGCTGCCTGCCGGCAAACAGGACAACAGGTAATGAGTCTATTTCAACCTGAATCCGTGGGAGTCCGATGCTTGTGTAGCCTAATTTCATTTGGACCTGACTGCATTATGCTTTGTTCCGTTAACTCGACAAGTTGAATCAGAAAAAAATCATACATCCGTCACGGATTCAGATTTAGATATGGGGACTGATAATGGCAGGGAGCATCATAAGAAATAAGTTGCTTTCTGTATTGGATATATCGTCAGCACGCGGTCCGTACAAAGGAAGATCCGCACCAATCTCATAGGGGCCCAGGTCCGGAGCATTTCCTGAAAACTGATCATTAATATTTGGCAGACGAACTCCTGCATCAACTGCGTTGCAACTGCTTCTCAGCGTCATGTACTGAGAAGGCATGGAGGCAGGAGGCGCAACAGGCACATCAAAGGTTTCAAAGCAGGTTTCCTTATTGATCTGAATAGCATGGGGCTGCAGGCCGGTTGCAGCCTGAAAATCCGCCAGGGTTGTATACATGTCACTATCTCCCCATTTAATGGCATATGTGCTGTTGCCCCAGTCAAAACCATCGTAATCAAGGGATGTTCGCCAGTCTGGACCGATATTGTTCTCAAAGGTGTGCACCCAGACATAGGTTTCATCAAGAGAAATCCATATATTATTCTTTGACTCAAACGTAAAAATTCCGGGAACATCCGAGGGCCACGCATTGCCCATGGCATTATTCCAGCCCACGAAAATGTTATGCGCCAGCAGCACCCTGGATGTCTGGCGAAGTTTCAAAGCTGATTCCAGGGGTGCAGCAACCTGGTTTCTGATAAAATACCAGGGGCCGCCATTCATGGGCTGAAAACTGAAACCGTTATGCCTGGCATTTGATATCCGATTTTCCCAGACACGAATATTAGCATACCCGTAATCTGGCTCTATACCATCATCCGTGACATCAAAAATATCGTTGCGGAAAATATCTGTGTTGTGCAGAGATGAAGAAATACCATCCGCCACCCGGGAAATGGAATTGTAGGCAATGGTATGCCCTCCCGTAAACTGAAGCTCGATCCCCTCTCCACCCCAACTTGGCGGCCCCTCCTCTTCCCCGACCACATCTTTATCGCCGACAATTACATTATCCACGATGTACCAGTTCTCACCACCATGATTAAGGGCTATGCTATAGTAAAAATCTGTAAATCTGTTTCCTTTAATTACAACAAACTCCGGGGCTGAATAGGTACGCAGGCCATACTCACTCTCCACATCAGCATGCCCTCTTACATGTACGCCTTCCAGCCATATATAATCAGCTGCAAACCGGACAGGATCCTCAAAAATAACAGAACCGTCATCAGCCGGCTGCCAGACAACATACGAACCCGGGCTTCCTGCCTTGTTCAGTAATATTTCATTTCCTGAATCAAACCCGTAATAGACTCCTGAATGGAGCAAAAAGATATCTCCTGGCTGCGCCTGGAGCTGTGCTGTTTCAATACCTGCAAAAGGACTGTCGCTGGATCCGTCACCACCACCGTCGCCTGGAATCACATGAAAAGTGCGACCATTAACCGGTTTGGCAGGAACAGCTCGTGTAGATATTGTTTCAATCCTTTCCACATCACCGCCATCCGGATCAGATAGAGTAAGTCGCACTTCATAGCTGACAGCAGGTTCAAGAAACAAAACAGAACCTGCAAAGCCGTTAAAAGGTTGATCAGCGCCATTTACAGGATCTTCAGGGACAAAGACCCCGTCGCAATCTTTGGCCTTCAAGAGCAAATCCACATTAAAACACATGTTTAACCACCTTACATTTTTGTAAAATCGTCCTTAT
>DQTH01000150.1 GCA_015662865.1 Desulfocapsa sulfexigens | reverse complement strand
TTTTTGGGCAGCAGTCTTGAATTGCATTTTTACGAATAATAACTGCCTGGCGTAAAAGGCTTAATCGAATTTAGCTTTTTCTCAGGCTCGACTATCTATATGCTTTGATGTGTAGGTTTCAGTGCTTCAGATTCCATTCTCTTGCTATTTGGGAGAATGCAATGGAAAGTGAAGTAAAGAATAATGATAACAATGATGTAGTATATTTTACACAGAAGGAACTTGCTAAAAGATGGAGAATCACTCAGGCTACTGTGAAAAGTATTCGGGATCGTGGGGAAATACCATATTTCTTTCCACCAAATTCATCCAGAGTGCTTTATCCAAGAGAAGAGATTCTTACGATTGAGCAGGAACAATTAATATCAACCAATAAGGAGAAACGACAACAAAATAAATACTGTAAATCCAAGATGAAACTGCCTGTTGTATCAGTCCAATCTACAAAAGAGTGGAGGATATAATCATGGCGAAGAAACATAAAAACCATCATTTGAAACAACGTGGTGATACATGGTATTTTGTAACTATGACACAGGGAAAAAGAGTGAGGAAGGCTCTTTCATGTTCAGTTGCAAAATCCCGTAAGATTCGAGATCAATATTTGAACGAAATTGCTTTGTTCGGTGAAATCCAAAGTGACAAACCAATACCTCTATCAATGAAGAACAATGACGGAGTATTGTTTGGTGAGGTCGCAGAACAATGGATAAAAATATCCGAGAAGAAAGTTAAGTCTTCAACCCTGAAAGACTACAGAGGGGCTATGAACCACTATATTCTTCCCTACTTCGGGAATACTCCTATCTCACAAATTGGCTTTCTTGATATTGAGACTTTTATGGCAGGGCTGACTTGTTCTGCAAAGAGGATAAATAATGTCTTAGTACCAATGAGATCAGTGATGTTCTTCGCATTACGGGCAGAATTGATAGAAAAAAATCCTATGGCGCTGGTGAAGAATCTGACTGTAGATAAGCCTGATATCTATCCATTGTCTATGGATGAAGTCAATCTGTTCTTAGAGGCTGTTGAGCCATATTACCGCAACTTTTTCACCGTGGCTTTTTATACGGGTATGCGCTTCGGTGAAATGGCGGCATTGAAATGGAATAATGTTTCTTTCAAATTGGGTGTCATCAAAGTAAAGGAAACACGAGTTCGAGGGGAAGAAGGACGACCTAAGACAAGCGGTTCAGTGAGGGATATCAAAATGCTTCCACCTGTTATTGATGCCATGAAGGCTCTACGGCATGAGGCTATGTTTAAGTCTCCTTATGTGTTCCTCAATAAAAACAAAAACCCTTTGCTTCCAAATTCCATAAATTATCACATATGGAAACCTGCTCTCAAAAAAGCAGGTCTGAAGGCTCGATCTCTATATCAGACAAGGCATACTTTTGCCACATTGATGCTTGATGGTGGGGAATTACCCGGTTGGGTTCAGAAAATGATGGGACACGAAAGTCTGAAAATGATTTTAGAGAAATACTATTCTCATATTCAAAATTACCAGAGAGATGACGGTAGTGCGTTTATGGAAAATGTATTCAGTCCAAGAGAACCAAAACAGCAAGTTGGTTGAGTAAATATATTGCAGGTGAATTTTTTACCCCAATTTTACCCCAAACAAAAAAACGGGAGAAAAGCCAATCGGCTAATCTCCCGTAAATACGAACTAAATTCGTATTCTTAATGGTGGAGGCGGCGCCCATCGAATTGTCATGGCAAGTTATTGTAATTATAAGTATATTGTTTTCTTGTCTTGGCATGGTACTGTAAAAAATACTGTAAAAAAAGAAACATGATTACCACCAAAGCTCAGGTAGCTTTAAAATTCGCTGTGGTATTGGTAATGTGTTTACTGCAGCCTGAGCAAGCTGCTTAATCATTTTTCCAAGCTCAAATCGTCGGTTGAAACGAAAACAAAACTCAGCCAGATATCGCGGAACATGTTTTTCACTAACTGCATGATATGTACCACGAATGGAATTTTTGACATTGCCAATCATAGTGTCAACCCACTTGAATTCTGAGTATTCCTTATTTGTTGGTCCATGAGATTTAATGATTGGATAGTGACTACAGTCTGCATCTTTAACTGCTGCAAAGCAACTAAGGCCATCGGAAACCACTGCTGTACCAGGGTAGATATGTTTTTTTGCCCAGTTTGAGATATCGCTTTTATGGAAACCTCCCACAACGCTGAATATCATGGAAACTGGATGTCCTTTGTCATTTGTCATAATGGCTGCGACAAAAGGAGTTTTTCCCTCTGCTCCACGCCCACGCTTACCACCTTTGCGCTTGCCACCAAGGTAGGCATCGTCGATTTGTACTAAGTTGCTGAGGGCCTGACTGTCATCACACAACTTCATGACATGTTGTAATTTGTGTTTTATCCGAAGTGCTGCATTTGCAGACACCCCAAGAGTTCTTGATAAATTTAAAGAAGATATGCCATCTTTAGATTGAGTTATCAGGTAAATTGCGAGGAACCAAATGTTAACTAGAGTTTAGTTGCCTCAAAAACGGTACCTGAAATCAACGATATTTGTTTTTTACATGCAGAACATTCGTAAAGCCTTCTGGTTCTAAGCTCGTAATGATTTGAACATCCACAATCTGGACAAATGAGCCCTTGCGGCCAACGCATTGAATATAATACCTTTTCACACTGTTTTTCAGTGCCATAACTATTAAGAAAATTAGGTAAACTAAGACCTTTTTGAAACTGTACTTTGTTTTTTGGCATATGAGCCTCCATGAAGTTGGTTAACCTTAGGAGTTATTATGCCACACCAGGGTACTCACAGAGTGAGCACCCTACCATTTTTTTCGCTTACCTGAGCTTTGATGGTAATCATGAAAAGAAATGTATCGCTATCACTTTAGAAGTGAATCGGCTGCGGTCGAATCTCAGTTGTTACAATGTGTCTGGCCAGCATCGTGACTGGTGATAAACCCGAAGAATTTCGATACAGGCATCTTTTTGCCGATAAGGAACAATAAATGGTGTGCCTTCGACCACCAATTCTCTGGTTCCTTCAAGTCGTCCCGGTCGCCCGATGCCTGGTTGATCCGCTAGCAGTTCTACAGCTTCAATTATTCTCAGGATAACCTGTACTGCCGAGGTCGGATTTTCTTGAGTGGATATATGCTTCAGCTTGTTCAAGATCTTGTGCCGCAAGCGTGAGCCATCTAATCTTCAAGTTTAGCAATCCATTTAGATTTTATACTTTGGTGGTCAATCCATTCAGCATGATGGCTGTTGGCTAAATTAACGGCTTTTTTTGTTTCCAATGTCTGCCATTCATGAATACTGAGATAGTCATTGATAACCTGATCAAGAAGATAGGACTTGGTTCTGTTTGTAGCTTCAGCTAATTGATTAAACCTGCTTTTTGTCTCGTGAGACATCCGTACTGTCATGGTTGTATTTTTCATAATATGTACCTCCATTATCAATATGTCACCTTGTGTGACAAGGAGCAAGCCCGAAAGCGGCAGTGGACGTTAATGGGAGTTGTTTGAGGTGGGTGGGTTAGTCATGATTGTTGTTTTTGTAGACACCATATGCAGGGTTTTCTACCTTACCCTGTTGTTTCAGGCGATGCAGTATACCGTATAGTTTTCTTGCCGGAAATCCTGTGTTCTCCCTCAATTCTTTAATGTTGAGGCCATGCTGGCTCGTGCTAAGACAATGTGCAACCAGAGCGATGGCCGTTGGGTGGCCTTGTAAGTCGTCCCTGGGTACTGCCTTTTGTTTTTGCGTCTTTTTCTTTCTCTTTTGAGCAGGTTTGACAGGAACAAGATCATCCATATCAAGATCAAACAGCTCAGAGAGTTTATCATCAGCAATAACCTTGCTGCTTCCAGTTGTGGATTTTTCAATTATTGATGAGGTCTTACTCTGTATTGCCTGGCTGACCAGATCATCAATCGCAGCCTGTCGCAATGTGAAAAAAAGCGCAGGATCCTCGTCAAGACGTGCACCCACACCATACAGAGTGGCGGCAACATGCTTACACATGGAGGCCCAGTCCGGGCAGCTGCAGTCAAAACTGATTTCTAAAGGAGTTGGGAAAAGCCCTTTGCCCTGAACCATAAATATTTCCTGCAGAGCTTTGGGGATTTTACCGGCCAGCAGATCAGGCAGGGAGGAAAGGCGGGACTGGCATTCTTTTTTGATAGTCTGCCAGTTTTTTTGTTTCATCTTTTTAATGGAGATTATCACCTCATAGGGAGCACCCATGGAGCCTTGGACAAGGGATGTTACTTTTCCGGGAGTAATCTTAAGATCAAGCACAGCAAGATGCCGGACATAACTGCGGCCACGTCCTATACGGTTTCTGTAATCGGCATAACTTTCAAGGTTTTTATTCCATGCTTTGCCCCACCAGGTTGTAGCCAGCGCCTTTCCCTCAAGGATAACCGGATGGATATCAGGATTTTTTTTCCGTAGCTGTTTAAGCTTTTTCTTAGCCTTGGCTCTTTTCTCAGCAACGGTGACATATTTTGGGTAATAGCCGTAACTCATATTTTATCTCCTCACCCCTTATTGCAGTCTGAACAGATCGGACAGCTCATCATTTTTCATTTCCGTAAGCCATTTCTCGCCACCACTGGCAGCCAGCACATCGGCGGAAAGTTTTGCCTTTTGCTCCAGCATTTCATCAATTTTCTCTTCTATGGTACCCCTGGTAATGAATTTATGCACCATAACCTTTTTTTGCTGGCCAATACGAAAGACACGGTCAGTTGCCTGATTTTCCACGGCAGGATTCCACCAGCGGTCAAAATGAACGACATGATTAGCACTGGTCAGATTCAGCCCCACTCCGCCAGCCTTGAGAGACAGTACCATAAAAGGGACATACTCATCTGATTGAAACTGTTCGATGATTTTCTTCCGTTTACCCACTGCCACGCTGCCATGAATAATGAGTCCAGGGCGGCCAAAAATTGTTTCCAGAAAATGAGCCAGTGGTTCTGTCATTTCCTTGAACTGGGTAAAGATCAGCATCTGTTCCCGTTTTTCACGGATGGTTGTACTTATTTCACGCAGTCTTGCAAATTTGCCACTTTCTTTTTCGTTATACCCATCCACTCCGGCATATTGATCCGGGTGATTACAGATTTGCTTGAATTTGGTCAGTGCTGCTAGAATCATACCTTTACGTTGAATACCATCAGCTGATTCCAACACCTCAGCCATATTATCTACAAGCTGCTGGTAGATAACTGTCTGTTTCCTACTGAGATCTGCCCAGCTCTTCACTTCCACTTTGTCTGGCAGGTCGCTGATAACAGAGCGGTCAGTTTTTAAGCGACGCAGAATAAAAGGCGCAGTCATTTTGCGCAAACGGCCATAACCACTAGGGTGATCGGCCAGGCTTTTACTGAAGGCGCCAAATTCTTTGCTTGTACCCAGCAGCCCCGGATTTACAAAATCAAATAAAGACCAGAGATCACTCAGGCGATTCTCCACGGGGGTGCCGGTCATGGCGATACGGTTCGTAGCCGGAATCTTTTTTACCGCTCTGGTCTGTTTGGTACCTGGGTTCTTGATCGCCTGGGCTTCATCAAGAATAACATAGTTCCAGTTGTGTTCAGCCAGCCAGTCATAGCGCTGGGCCAGGGCATAGGTGGTGATGACCAGATCCAGACGAGCCAGGTCTTTATTGGGTGGTACCTTTACTCTGTGGGGTTTATGCATGGATGGATGGGCAAAGAACACCTTTAAATCCGGAAAGAAGTTTTTTATTTCCTGTTCCCAGTTGGCAAGCAAAGAGGCTGGAATGATGAGCAGTGAGGCCGCAGGTTTAGCTTTGGCCTGGTTACTTCCCGTCAGGACATTTAAAAAAGCAAGAATCTGTACTGTCTTGCCAAGGCCCATATCATCAGCCAGACAAGCCCCAAAACCAAGTCCATCAAGTTCAGAGAGCCAACGCAGTCCATCCTGCTGATAGGGTCTCAGCTTTGCTTTAAAACGATCATCGGTGTGTACTTTCGGCAGTTTTCCGGGATGTGTCATCTTGTGAAAAACTGATTGCAGCCATTCACCATTTTCGATTTCCAGTACATCCGCATCGGCTGTTTCCAGAAGTTTTGTGCCGGATTGCAGTTGCAGACGCATGGCTTCTGCCAGGGTTAATCCTTCCTGTGCTGCCAGTTTTTGTGCATTTTTGTAGGCAGCCAGAGTCTGTTCCAGCTTCTCCCGATCAACAGCCACCCACTTGTTTTTGATAAAGGCCAGACCCTCAACTTCATCGAGTAGACGCTTGACTTCATCTATCGAGAGTTCATCTTCCCCCAGCATTAGTCGCGGAGAGAAATCCAGCAAGGCAGCCATGCCCACCATGGTCGGTCTTTGTTCGCCAAGGCTGATTTTCAGCGTAAGGCTGGTGCCTTTGACCTTCCACCAATCGGGAATGCGACAGAGGATACCAGCCTCCTCGTAGAGTGGAACTTCCTGTAAAAAAGTGTGCGCATCATGGCTGGTCCAGGCCAGGGGAGAAAAGAGATCATTGCTCTCCAGCAGTTCAGTGATTAGCGTACTCTCTTTTGCGGCTTCATAAACAGTGGTCAACAATTCCAGCAGTTTATTGTTATCATCCTGATATTCTTGCAGGGCGTATTTCAGGGGCAGATGTTTTGATTGTCCTTTCCCGGTCATCCGGGTTGAATAGGTAGCCAAAAAGGCAAAGGGGACCTCGTCATCTTTGTTTTCTACAAGGTGGAAATAAATCCGACCCAGCAGATGCGCGTTTGGTGAATAATGATGGATAAATTCGGTAACAGAGCCGGAAAACTGCTTGATGGACGTGGTAAAAGACGTATTTAGGGCAGACCAGAATGTCGAAAGGAGGTGAGAGTTAATATATTCCCCGCCTATCATTGCCGGAAGAGATTCCAGCAGTTTCACAAGTTCATGTTCAGGAAGAGGAATTTCCACCTGATGGCGGAGTTCCGCAAGATCCGGGGTCAGCCGAAGATTATGAACAAAAAGAGCACTGAAACGACGCCAGAAATCAAGGGAAGCAGGGAGAGACACCGCCGCATCGGAAAAACCAAGAAAGAGCAGCCAGTTTCCACGATCTTTTTTGTAAACGGAAAAGATTTCCTGTTGCAGCAGTGTACTGCTTTTCGTCTGTTTGCTACCCTTGGAGTCAACCTCAAGTTGAAGTGAGCCATCCGGTAGCAGGACTGCTTGCAGTGCCAAAGGGAATGATTTGTTTGTCATTTTTCAATGTTGATTGGTATTTATTCAAGCAAAGTAGTATAAAATTGATTCGTTATCCTGTTGCAGGGAATTTTCAAGGAATACAACTTCTGATTTTTTCATACAAGGTCTAAATGTTCGAACAAACATTTAAAAAATTTCTTTACGTTAGCGTATCAGCATAGACATCAAGCGAAAGAGAAAAATTACTCTAAAGTCGCTGTAATATTCAGTTGTGCTCTGCATGTTCACCCGCAAGTATTTTTTGAAAAAGCGGTAATATTTCCGGAACATCAACACTGATGGTTTTCCACACGACTTCAGGGTTAACACCAAAATACTGGTGAATGAGGATGTCTCGCATGCCTGCCATTTCCCGCCAGGGAATGTCGGGGTGTTTTTCCCGCACCTCTACAGGAATTTGTTTAACAGCTTCACCCGCTACTTCAAGAGCCCTGATTACCGCAAAACGGTTTTCTCATCTTCTGTAAACCCTGAAAATTGCATCCCCTCTGTAAACTCCAGACATTTTTCCAGGGCTCCAATAACATCCCTGACATAATCAGTATAAACCCTGCTCGTCATACCTGCACGACCTCCTTGAGTATGCGACTGCCGATATCTGGTTTCAAGGCATCACGCATAACCAGATCGACTTTGACCCCCAGCAGATCCGACAAATGGTATTGCAAACTGGAAAACTGCAGAAGCCCTGGGATGCGGGAAAAGGTGACCAATACATCCAGATCGCTGCCTTCTCGGTGCTCCTTGCGCAGACGTGAACCGAACAGTCCAAGGGAACTGACATGATAACGACGCTCCAGCTCCTGCCGGTGGCCAGTTAATATTTTCATGTACCGTCCTACGTTGTCATTTTCTGTATCCATCGCTTGTCACCATTGATAGAGGTCTGTATGATTCCCATTTGCCGTGAGTAGCAATTGAGCTTGGGGTCTCAGTTATTTAGGGATACGGTTTGGTTTTATTTTATAGTAACGAATTTTAAACGCCAATTATATATAAAATACATACTGTTATGCTGGCATTGTGTTGTGTGCACGTTTGATTTGCGTTTAAAACGCGTTTAATCTACTCTTGGTCTTGTTAAACATATGTATTGTCTGGCTGCTCAGACAGTGGAGTATACCATATAATTTTTTTGTCGGAAAGCCTGTGCTTTTCCAGTAACTCCTTAATGTTGAGTCCATGCCTTGCTCTCTTATCAAGGCAATGCACAACCAGAGCGATGGCAGTTGGTAGGCTCTGTAGGTCGTCACGGGATGTTGTTTTTCTGTTTTGTCCTTTTTGAGTACATCTAAGAAGAAATCCTTTTTTGTTTTTCTATGACATCAGCCTCACTGCTCTCCTGGTCTAAAACCTGTGAAATCACCCTATCTGTAACTTCTGAAAGGTAGTCAGATAATGTTGAAGAAATATCCTGAAATTCGGGCCATAGAGTTTCATCGACAAATGTTTTTGATAGCTTCGCCATCACTGTTGTGTGCCTTTGTCGGTGGTAACGGTACGGTTTGATCCTGTATCGGCGGAGTAAAGCCACAAAAACTTTTCGTGACCACATGTCTGTCATGGTAAATTGATATTCAACAGGAGGATCCTCTTTTTCAAAGCGACGCAGCCGTTCAAGAATCCTTTCTTTAGCAAGTTCTGCAGCAACTTCTTCCCCCTTTGTGGTTGCTCCGGAGGCTAATCGTTCTATTAAACGTAATTTATCTATTAATTTTTGTTCATTCATGGTGCACTTTTTTTAATTCTGTCACTATTCATGTTTATGATATGGCCATCAAAAAAGCTCATGAAGCATGGCTAATGCTTCATGGACAGCATCAATGGTATCGTCATTTTCGGATGAACGATCAAGAAGTTCGCTCAAAACGGCCATTGCTTCGTGATGCTCTATGTTAACTGCAGCATCAATGGCAGCCAGGAGTAAATTCGTATCTGCATCCGGGTTTTTTAAAACGTCTCTGATCTCAGGCCAGGATTCAGTAATACCCCAATTCCCAGCAGCTTGAATTGCCTGATATTTTAACTCTGTATCCTTGCTCTGCAATGATTCAAGGATTTCCAGTTGAAATCCCTGGATATATTGGATGCAAAATACTGCGGTGAGAAGCCAATTCTTTTCCCCGGACTGATATGCAGCGCGTACGGCACCGGAATGGTACGCTTGAGGACTTCGAATCGATGCTTCCAGGGTTCGACGACGAACTATTTCGGGTACAGTTCCATCAAAGTACAGTTTCTGCAAAGACTTGATAATTCGTTGATACATTTGTTCAGTGACCGCAAAGTCATTGTATTCGTCGTCCTCAGTAAATTCATCCATGTCAGCGTAAATATATTCCAAGGCAACGCCAAAAGAAATTACTGCTCTGCTGCGCAGTTCTTCAGATTCCTGGCTGTCTTCAACGATTTTTAACAGCGCTACGGCAAGATCATCATTAATGACCACGAAATCCCCAGCCATTTTTGCGGCTAAAAGACGATCAGCCTTATCTGCGGTAGAGTCCTGTAGGGTAACAAGAAAAAGAGTGGCAGCTGTTTCGGGCCAATCCCATGGCGGTGTGTTATAAATTTTTTGTAATTCTGTCATCTTTTCCTCCATGTTAATTAATCAAACTTGGGTATGCATATAACTCCAGCACATACCACATATTGTGGTCACTCGTTATCGAATGGGTCAAGATTTG
>DQTH01000113.1 GCA_015662865.1 Desulfocapsa sulfexigens | reverse complement strand
TTTTTTGGCAACGACTCTGGATGCAAGAGGAAGAGAATCTCTGAAACGTAGATTTTCTACAAGGTTACTCTGTCCTGCCAATATCAAAGGTAGAAATGGCTTGGAATCGTTCTCGTATTGCGTCAAGGTGTGTAATTAAGCGAATACTGGCAGACGCAGTAGAGAGGCTTCATCTATTACAAGAATAACCTTCATCTTTTTCCCCTGAGACAATTCCAGTACTTCCTGCTTTATCGTTTTGGTAAGAAGTGCTCTCGAATTACTGCTAACATCGATGCCCATTTCATCTATAATCTGTCGGTACAATTCAAGTATTGATCCGGAAGTAGCCGTGACATAAATAACCCGATATTTGGATGGATGCAGATTGCCAGTCACATGACGCAGTGCTGTGGATTTGCCGCTACCGATCTCACCGGTAACCAGTGCCACAGCACCAAGCCTAATTGCATAGTGGATACGTTCAGTAACTGCCTTGATAGCCGGTGTGACAAGAATTTCTCTAAGGCTGATATCTGCGGAGAACGGCTCCCGCTGAAGTCCGAAGAATGTTCGATATGCTTCACTCATTATTCACCCTCCCATAATTGTCCTGACTCTGGCGTTTCGTTGCCACTGCTGAGCTGAAGGTCATTATTCTTGTCCCGCTTAATTCCACAATTGACATGAAGGTCAACGGCAGTAAGGAATCCGTATGACTTCTGTTTCCATTTTACTTCGATCTCTTCCGGGGTACTCTCATGAAACAGCACCTCCACCCGTTCTCCAACCAGAGCAACCGGAGCCTCAAAAAGCCTGTTTTGTACCATTATGGTTCTGTCTTTATTGACTCTGCGGCGAAGAATGGAACGGAAATGATCTTTTAAATCCCTTGGTGCAGCGCGTACGCATTCAAGTTTGGCGGTAAATCGTTTGAAGGGGGATGTTGTCAGTAACAATAATTTACAAAATACCGCCTAAAAATAACAAATTATCCCACCGGTGGTTTACTGGAAACGGTAGAAGAAAGAGAAGTCATTCCTTACCCGTATCAGCAAGTTGCTCTGCCTTATCTCTGAAATACTCAACCGATTTTTTCTCAAACCCATCAGCCTGTTCTGCAAATTTTGCCGTTTGCTCGTAATATGTAGCTGCCTTTTCATAGTCCCCCATCGCCTCAAATAGTTCTGCGCTTCTATGTAGCCCATCTATCTGTTCAGGATACTGTTTCAGCAGTTTCTGACACACTTCTTTTGCTTCATTATATTTTTCCTGCCGTATCAGCTCAGGCACCTGATTTGATAACTCATCCAAATTGGTGTAAATAAAGGTACTTCCAGTACTGGGCTCGGGAGCCTGAAGACAGCATTTTTTAATTTTTTTGCCACTGCCGCACGGGCAGGGTTCATTACGTCCTGGTTTTTTCATATGCAAATTCGATATTCCACAGATTTAACAGTTGAAGAGTACATAAAGAATGAGTCCTGGGAGCAGGCGGAACTTACCTGCTGCCCTTTTCATCCTGATGGTGATTGCAGCTATGCAAAACATGGTACCTATCCAAGGAAATTTCCGGATTACTGTCTTGTTGCCAGGTACTACTGTCCTGAAGCACACCAAAGCATCAGTCTGTTACCAGACTTTTTCGCCTCTCGCTTACCGGGAACTTTAGACGATGTAGAACATGCCGTCAATATTATAGAAGCGTCAAGTAGTCAGGAAGAAGCAGCTATCAAATTGCGACCCGAAATTGCTCTTCCTTCAGCTCTTAAATGGCTGAGACGCAGAATGAAATATGTGAAAGAGATATTGAATATCCTGGCAGGGTTGCTTGTTACAGAATGCCCACCTGTACTGAAGGTATTTAGAAAGGTATTCGGGGTTAAGAATGTGCTGAAAAGCTTACGTCATATTGCCCGGGAGCATCTGCAACATCTGCCACCAATTGTCGGATTAGGCCCCCGTTCCACCTACCGGTATTCTACTTTTTGCTCTTCCAACAATTGACGGGTCTTACCAATGACACGCTGATCAAATAGAGTTCCTCCATCATTAATTTGAAAAATCAAAAGGAGGATCTTATGAAAAAAAGCTGTACACCTGAAGAATTGGCACTGTTTCGTTATGGAATCATTTCTGAATTTATTAACCTGCCCTCGGGAACTAAAGGGCTTTATGCGCAAATCAAAAAGAAGGCAGATCTGGATTATGTAATCCCTGGATCCAGACGAACAAGGGTGGCAGAAGAAACAATCAGATCGTGGTTGAAAAAATACAGAGTGGATGGGTTCGATGCTCTGCTACCAAAGGAACGGAAAGATAAAGGTAAAGCAAGGAGACTTCCCCTTGAAGTGGCAGATGTCCTTCTGGCTGTTAAAGAAGAAAATCCTGAACTGACTGTTCCTCTGGTGATAAAAACAGCACGGGAATCAGGGAAGATACCAGGTGATATTCGTTTGCCGGAATCCACCATATACAAACTCCTGGCACGAAACGGACTCACCAAAAAGCAGACATCACCAGATAAAGACCATCGCCGTTTCAGTTATAAATATGCAGGAGATCTCTGGATGAGCGATGTCATGCATGGTCCTGCAATAAAAACCGACGGTAACCGCAAACGAAAAACCTACCTCATCGCTTTTATTGATGACGCAAGCAGAGTCATTCCCTACGCAGCCTTTGCGCATTCAGAAAATACTGCTTCTTTTATGGAGGTATTCAAGCAGGCTGTCCTTCGCAGGGGGATTCCCCAACGGCTCTTTGTCGATAATGGTTCTGCTTTCAGATCTCAGCATTTATCTCTTGTCTGTGCCAAGCTTGGCATAACCCTTATCCATGCAAGGGCTTATCATGCAGCTGCTAAAGGCAAAATAGAACGTTGGTTCAGAACCATACGTCTGCAGTTTCTTCCCATACTCAGCAAAGAGAATATGGAAAGTCTTGAAAGCCTGAATCGTGCTCTGTGGCTCTATATCGAAATTGAATATCATCGCACCCGTCATCGGATGTTACGTGAGACACCCCTTGACTGCTGGTCACAGGTAGGGCAAAGGGTCAGATATCCCGAACCAGGTGTTGACCTTGCGGATCTCTTTCTATTTGAATCAAAACGTAAGGTGCAGAAAGACAGGACTGTAAGTTTGAATGGCATGGTTTACGAGATTGATGCATCTATGGTCGGAGAAACAGTGACCCTGCGTTATAATCCAGCCGAGCAGGGGAAAATCATAGAAGTGTGTCATGATAATCAGTTTATCCAGGAAGCAAAGCTTGTGGACACCTACGCCAACTGCTTTGTCAAACGTGACCGGCCGTCCAGTTCCATCGAGGAGATCGAACAGGACAAAAAGACATCAAAAGCACCAAGTCATCCTGTATCTTATGGCAAACTCACAAAAAATAATGGGGACGCAAGCAATGTATAGACAAGCGTATGGCCTCACATGCCACCCCTTTGAAAAAGATCTTGAATCGGACAAGCTCTTTGGCTCCCAAGCCGCCGAAGAACTGGAAGCGCGACTCAACTATTTGTTGCAATTACGCGGTATGGGGTTAATAACCGGTGAAGTTGGCAGCGGCAAAACATGTATTTGCCGAAAAGTTGCCACTGCTCTTAATACTGGACTGCACAAAGTCTTTTATGTCCCCTTAACCACCGGCAATGTAACCGACATATACAAATCAATTGCCTGGGAAATGGGGCTTACCACAGAGAGAAGCCTCGCTGCACTGTATCGTTCTATCCGGTTGGAGGTTAATCGCTTATGCCTGGAGCTAAAAATCAGGCCGGTGTTGATTATTGATGAGGCGCAATATCTCAGAAACGATGTCCTTGAAAATCTCAGGCTCCTGACCAATTACGAGATGGACTCTCAAAATCG
>DQTH01000231.1 GCA_015662865.1 Desulfocapsa sulfexigens | reverse complement strand
TGGCGTTATTGTTTCAAGGTGAGTTGCCGAATTTTGTGAATTAAATCTGAAGCTCAAAAATAAATTACGCTGAATGGTTACCTCTTAATCAGATTTCCACTTATGGAGGTTTGCTTGAAAGAAGTGATGATCTGACAGAAATTATTTCAGGTTATCCGAGCGCCACATCAAGAATCATCATCACTGAAAATCCTGTCATCGTAGCCATTGTAACGATATCGATATGTTCATATCTTCTCTGGGATTCCGGGATCAGCTCTTCCACCACAACAAAAATCATGGCCCCAGCCGCAAAACAGAGTGCATATGGCAAAATATTCTGCATTTTCAGAACAAACAAGGCACCGGCAACTCCGGCTATGGGTTCCACCAGAGCAGATGCCTGCCCCATGAGAAAACTCTTTCCTTTGGCCATACCTTCTCTTCTCAGTGGCATTGAAACAGCAGCACCTTCGGGAAAATTCTGAATCCCGATACCTATGGCCAGAGCAATGGCACCGCCAATTGTGGCAGAGGGAAGATTAGCAGCAACTGCTCCAAAAGCGACTCCCACGGCCAAACCTTCAGGTATATTATGTAAAGTTATGGCAAGCACCAGAAGGGTACTCCGCTGCCAGGAGGTTTTTACTCCCTCACGTTTATCAATGCTGAGACCGGGATGAAGATGGGGCAGGAATTTATCAATCAGCCTCATGAAAATTCCACCGCCCATAAACCCTATGGCTGCAGACAACCAGGGGATTTGCCCGAACTGCTCTGCCATTTCTATGCCGGGTGCCAGCAGAGACCAGAAGCTTGCGGCAATCATTACGCCTGCAGCAAAGCCAAGCATTGAATCCATAAACTTTTCATTTACAGACTTTGAAAAAAATACAAGTGCTGCCCCGGCAGCAGTAACAGCCCAGGTAAAAAGTGTGGCTATAAAAGCCTGCATAACCGGGGAAAGCTGTAGAAAAAAATCCATCGTTTAATCCCTGTTAATGGGTTGCTTTGTCGCCCCAGATATCTTTTAGTCGCTTGTCACGACCACATCTCCAACGATATGTTTTGTAGCGAATCGGGTTGTTTTTATAATAATCCTGATGGTAACTTTCTTTCCCCTTTATGGGATAAAATGTTGAAGCATTGAGTATTGGGGTCACAATTTTTTTGTGGGGAAACTGTTCCATTACTTTCTTTTTGGATTCTTCTGCAAGCTTTCTTTCAGTCTTGTTTGCAACAAATATTGCAGATAAGTAGCTTGGTCCCTTATCACAAAACTGTCCCCTTGCATCAAACGGATCGATATTAACCCAGTAGTGATCAAGAAGAGCTTTATAGCTTACCTTACCTGGATCATATGTTATTTCAACTGCTTCATAATGACCTCTATGGTTACCATTATACGTTGGATTTTTTAAAGTGCCACCTGTAAACCCTGAAATTACATCGGTAACTCCTGCCAGTTTTTCAAAATCTGATTCCATACACCAGAAACACCCACCGGCAAATATGGCTTTATCCGCAAAAGCATTTGAGGAAAAGCTCAATAAGATTATCAATAAAAATAATGTCAGTCTATTTTTCATATTATTTCCCCATCAAAATACTGAAATTTTGCGTGTTTTATTAGTATTTCTTGTAGGTAAATTCAATCCTTACCAGTTGACACCGGATACCCAAGCTCCACCCAACCTTTTTGTACTTCATTCGCTACAGTGGAAATCCCCATGCCATATTTCAGACCCACAGCATCGTAACCAAGCAGTTGCAACAGAGTGAGTACCTGGCTTGCAACATGACCTATGCCACAACAAACCACTATGGTTGTAGTTGCAGGGAGTCTGCTAATATTTTGAACTTGAAAAATATCATCCAGAACAATATTTGTTGCTCCTTCGATATGTGACTCTTCATAGGATTCACAATTCCTGACATCCAGAATAAATACACTTTCTGGTGAATTTTGTTGGATTTTCCGTAATTCAGATGGTGTTATGTAGTTAAGATTTGCAGGAATTTTATCTACAAAACCAGCACATACAGCCAGTAGTTCTGAATTAATCATCAATAGAATTCCATTCCTGTAAAAATGCTTCTTTAAGGCTCTTCCGCTGGGGATAATATTGCTGAACCCAATCCTTTTATCTGTTAACCCTTGAACTTCTTATTGCTTTTCGTCAATTTCAGCTTCTTCAGGAAACCCGGTGTGATGTACCTGGGAGCTGTAAAGATTGGCAGCAGCAAGGGTGAGGGCAATGACAGACGGGCCGATAATCAGTCCCCAGAAACCAAAACTTGCGATCCCGGCAAGGATGGAAAGCAAGATCAGGATTTCGTTCATGGTGTACTCAAAACCGAAAATCCGTTTAAGATAACTGATAAAGATGATTCGCAGGATGTTGTCGATGAAAAACCCCATTACTCCCCAGACAACAATAAGGATTATCACCACGTGTACATATTCTTGGGAAACAAGTTCAAAAGCAATAACAGGAATATAGACAAGTGCAGCACCGATAATGGGAATAACCGAACAGAAACCTGCAAGTACACCCAGGTAAAAAGCGTTGTAACCACCTAGAAAGGCCATAAGAAGACCAAAAGTCACGCCCTGGGCGAGCATGTTGAAAAGGGTCCCGTAAAAGACCACCGCCACAGTACCCGTGCATTCGCGATACAGATACTTTTCATGATCGAAGCTGGTTGGCATTACGCGTGCCGCAAAGGCGAGGATCTGTCTGCCGTTCAGGTTGATGAGGAAATAAAAGATAAGAATCCAGCCTATTTGCACAACCAGTCCACCGGCACCTGATGCAACCCCATTCACCGCTTTGTACAGGGCTTCCATGGATACGCCTTTCAAGGCGGAAAACCCTTCTGCTTTTAAAGAATCCAGGAACTTGTGGAGAATAGGTATGGAATCGGTAAACGACACCACCTTATCCACCATCTGCATGGTAACTTCTTTCACATGCTCAAGATCCACACCCTGCATCTGCGAATAGGTTTCCGAGACAAAATAGACAAGTGGCGCAAAAATCAGACAGAGAAAAAAGAGGGTGAGAATGGTGGAGCTGATAAAAAGCTTTTGTTTCCTTATAAACGAAGGCAGGGAAGGGCGCTCAAAAATTTGAACAAGAGCTGTTAATCCATGGCTGGTGCAGAGAGCAAGAACCGTGGCAACAAGGATGTAATGCAGGTAGGAAGAAAAAATATAGAGTGAAGCAGCAAGCAAACCAAGAGTCAAGTACGAGAGAAATCGAACACCTTCATCTGTCTGTTTTGGCATATTTTTCTAATTGATAGATTCGCAAAAATTGAAATCTAAGATGGATTTGTAGATAAGCGTAGACTTCGAAAAACTCCATATTCGAGGCGCGCAAAAACCATATCATTTCGGCGTACTAGGGATACGCCGAAATGATATGATTTTTGCAGCAACGAAGAAGATGGAGAGTTTATACTAATCCATCAATTTTGACTTACTCTACTTCTGCTTTTAGTTCACGCGTCAGAAGATCAATGACAGCGGTGGAACAATCTTTTTCATGGTAAAGAATCTGATAAACCTGATCGAGGATGGGCATTTCTACCTGCATTCTGGAGACCAGGCCATGAACAGATTTGGTCGTTTTTACGCCTTCTGCGACCATCTCCATTTCATCCAGAATCTCGGGAAGTTTTTTCCCTTCACCAAGCTTTATACCAACAGTGCGGTTTCGACTAAGATCGCCGGTACAGGTAAGAACAAGATCGCCAAGACCGGAAAGGCCGGAAAATGTGGCAGGATCGGCCCCCATGGCTACACCCATGCGGGTCATCTCGGCAAGCCCTCTGGTTATAAGGGCTGCGCGGCTGTTCAAGCCATAACCAAGCCCGTCACTTATTCCTGCTGCAATGGCCACAATGTTTTTAAGAGCCGCACTTATTTCAAGACCTATCATGTCTTGGGCTGCATATACCCTGAAGCGTTCACTAACAAAAACTTTTTGCAGGAATTGAGCTTTTTCAAGCTCGTCACAACCGATTGTGACCAAAGTTGGAAGACCCTGGGCAACTTCTTTTGCAAAAGATGGCCCTGAGAGCACAGAAAGGGTTATATTTTTGTTTTTTAAGTCATCCCCAAGGGTATCGGCCATAACCTGAGTCATGGTCATGAGGGAGCTGTTTTCAATGCCTTTAACAGCAGAAACGATAAAGGCCCCATCCTGCAGGTAAGGAACCAGTTTTTCAAAAACTGGACGATATCCGTGGGAGGGAACAACCATACAGACAACTTCAGCATCGGTGACAGTTTTTTCAAGATCTGCACTGATCTCAAGAGATGGCGGGAAAGTAATACCGGGAAGGTATTTTGTGTTTTCCCTGTCCCGTTCAAGGGCTGCCACATGTTCTTTGTTGTGACCCCAAAGCACAGTGTGCAGACCTTTTCCGGAAAGCACCCCACCAATTGCTGTTCCCCAGGAACCGGCCCCGATAACAGCAATTTTTGTTACCTGTTTATCACTCATCCGTTGTCTGTTCTGCGTCCTGTCCTTCGTCTTCATCAGAATCTTCTTCAGGCGCCACAAGATCCATGGCAACCACCCGTTCTCCTTCAGCGAGATTAATGAGACCTACTCCCTGGGTGGTCCGGCCGATAATACGAACATTGCCCATTGGCATACGAATCATTTTACCGGAATCAGCTATGAGCATTACTTCGGATTCATCATCAACCTGCATGCCTCCCACAACCTTACCGTTTCGCTCACTGGTCTTGATTGCAAGAATTCCAAGGCCACCGCGTTTCTGAATGCGATAATCTTCAACAGGACTCCGCTTTCCATATCCGTTTTCAGTAACAGTAAGGATGGAAGAACCGGAATCAATGACAATTGAGCCAACCACAACATCACCTTCCCTCAACCGTATACCGCGCACACCTGCGGCTGTTCTTCCCATGGTTCGTACATCATCCTCATGGAAATGGATGGAAGAACCATTTTTCGAAAGAAGGAAGATCGTATTGTCACCGGTGAGAATATGGGCTGAAATAATCTCATCATTTTCATTGATGGTGAGCGCTTTCTTCCCTCGTTTCAGTGGTTTAATAAATTCTTGAAGACTGGTTTTCTTCACCCTGCCAAGGCGGGTAACCATGAGAATTGTTTTATTGCTGTTTTCATTCTGCAGGTCGGCTACGGGTAGAATTGCAGCTACTTTTTCACCCTCTGTGAGGTTTAAAAGATTAACAATGGCTTTACCTCTGGCAGTACGACCGGCCAGTGGTAATTGATACACCTTTCTCCAGAAAATTTTACCGAGATTTGTAAAGAAGAGGAAAGTATCGTGGGTGGATGCAACAAAGAGATTGGAAACAAAATCCTCTTCAATATTTTTCACTCCGACAACACCTTTACCGCCGCGTCTCTGAGACCTATAGATACTAACAGGATTACGTTTGATGTACCCGGTATGGGTGACGGTTACCGCCATGTCTTCCTGGGTGATCATATCTTCCGGCAGAATTTCATCAACAGCATCAATTATTTCAGTACGTCTTTCATCACCGTAGGTTTCTTTAATTTCAATAAATTCATCACGAATTATCTTCATAACCAGTGATTCATCGCCAAGAATTTCTTTTAAGCGTTCAATCTCAGCCATTATTTCTTCGTAATCTTTAATGATTTTATCACGCTCAAGGCCGGTGAGACGTTGCAGGCGCATATCAAGAATAGACTGGGCCTGAATTTCAGAAAGATCAAAACGGTTTATAAGTTCTGCCTTGGCAACTGCGGGATTTTCAGAAGCCCGGATTAACTCAACCACAGCATCAAGGTTGGTGATCGCAATATTAAGACCTTCCAGAAGGTGGGCTTTTTCCTCAGCTTTTCTCAGTTCAAAGGCTGTCCTTCTATAAACCACCACCTTACGATGGAGTATAAAATACTCAAGAATCTGCTTTAAATTAAGAACTTCCGGCTTATTATTAACAATTGCCAGAAAAATGATACCAAAAGAACGCTGCAGTGGTGTCATCTTATAAAGCTGGTTAATCACCACTTCAGGTATTTCGTCTTTTTTCAGCTCAATAACAATACGTTCGCCATGTCTGTCCGATTCGTCACGAACTTCTGAGATTGCACTTATTTTCTTATCTTTGACCAGTTGAGCTATCTTGGTGACAAGTGTTGCCTTATTCTGCTGATAAGGAATTTCGGTAACAATAATTGCTTCCCGTTTACTCCCCTTTATATTTTCAAAATGAGTCCGTGACCGCATGAGAACACTGCCACGCCCGGTTTCATAAGCTTCCCTGATTCCGGCACGGCCACAAATAAAAGCACCTTTGGGGAAATCCGGACCGGTTATAATGTTCATCAGTTCATGAACAGTAATATTGGAGTTATCAATCATGGCGATCAATCCATCCATGACCTCAGTAAGATTATGGGGCGGAATATTGGTTGCCATACCAACGGCAATACCGGAAGAGCCATTGACAAGCAGGTTGGGAATTTTGCTTGGCATGACCAGTGGCTCGGTCATGGAATTATCGTAGTTGGGACCAAAATCCACGGTATCTTTTTCAAGATCAGCGACAATTTCCCTGTCTATACGGGTCATCCTGGCTTCTGTGTAACGCATGGCAGCTGGAGAGTCACCATCCATTGAACCAAAGTTACCCTGACCGTCTACCAGGGGATAACGCATTGAAAAATCCTGGGCCATACGAACGATTGTATCATACGCTGCCGTGTCGCCATGGGGGTGATACTTACCAATAACATCACCGACAATACGCGCCGATTTTACATAAGGTCTGTTGAAAAATACCGACAGTTCCCGCATTGCATAAAGCGATCTGCGATGAACCGGTTTTAAACCGTCACGAACATCCGGCAGAGCCCTGCCGATAATGACGCTCATGGCATAATCGAGATACGATTTTTTCATCTCCTTTTCAATGGAGATGGTTGGATTATTTTGTTGTTCTTCAGTGGTCATATGAAATGTTTTTCCGGTATAGGTTTTTTATTTCAAATATCTATAAAATATGAAAAAGAGAATCGTAAAATATTTAGTGCCTTACTCCATATAAGAAGTAATAAAAAACGATCCTTTATTATGGAATTATATTTAAATCTGAAAGCTACAAACACCCACAAGGCACTTATACCCCCTTGTGGAGGGTCAGATGTCTAATTCTGACACTTCCAGAGCATGGTTCTGAATAAACTCCCTGCGCGGTTCCACCTTGTCTCCCATGAGGGTTGTGAATATATCATCGGCCTGTTCGGCATCCCCAATGGTTACTTGAACAAGACTTCTATTTTGAGGATTCATGGTAGTATCCCAGAGCTGTTCAGGATTCATTTCACCCAGACCTTTATAGCGCTGAAGATGGCTGCCTTTAAAGGTTTCATTGCGTACGGTTTTTATCATCGCACTCCAGTTTTCAGCAGGAATTTCCTTATCATCCGATCCCTGCACACCTCGTAATATGGTAAAGGAACAACGAAGAAGTGACTGAATATCTTTAAAAAGACCAAGTGCAGTACGATATTCATTAATGAGAGGTATCTGCGGTCCAAGAGTCGTCATTATCTGGGCCTGGCCCTGAATGGCAATATCAACTTCATAACAGCTTGGTCGCCAGCGACAGGGACGAACATTGCCAATTATATGTTTTTCAGGGGACAAACCCTGGATTAGATTATTTACAAATTCTTCATTACAGAATTGATCGGCAGAGTGGATGTCCTGTTCAAGGAGATAATAAAGCATATCTTCCCAAATATTCATCCTGCCAAGATACGCAACAACCTGTTTATACACTGAGAGCTTTTTGAGAGTCCGAATGAGAGCGTCTCCCTCAATTATCTCATTTTCTTTATTTTCAACTTTAATCTTCAGGATTCTGCTGGCTTCATTAAAGAGATGGCTGTTGAGATCTTCCTCTTCAAGAAAATATTGTTCTTTTTTTCCTCTTCCCAGGCGATACAGTGGTGGCTGGCCAATGTAAATATAACCGCCTTCCACAAGGGGCAGCATCTGCCTGTAAAAGAAAGTGAGGAGCAGGGTACGGATATGAGCACCATCCACATCAGCATCTGTCATGATAATAACTTTGTGATAGCGAAGTTTTTCCTGATCAAATTCATCCCTGCCAATTCCGCAGCCAAGCGCGGCAATGACCTGTTTAATCTCTTCAGAGCCAAGAATTTTTTCAAATCTGGCCTTCTCCACATTCATAATTTTACCGCGAAGGGGAAGGATGGCCTGCACGGAACGATCGCGTCCCTGCTTGGCAGAACCACCTGCAGAATCACCCTCCACTATGAAAATCTCCCGTTTTGCAGGATCTTTTTCCTGACACTCTGCAAGCTTTCCAGCCATGAGAAGAGAGGTTGACCCTTTTTTCCTGGAGAGTTCTCTTGCCCGTTTTGCTGCTTCTCTAGCGCGAGCAGCTTCAACAGCCTTAGTCAGAATTTTTTTGGCTTCCAGAGGATTCTGTTCCAGAAACAGGGTAAGTTTTTCTGTGCAGATAGAATCTACAATTGAGGTTACTTCAGAGTTTCCAAGTTTTGTTTTTGTCTGTCCTTCAAACTGAGGATCAGGAACCCGGACGGAAATAACACAGGTCAAACCTTCACGAACATCATCACCACCCATCTTTTCTTTCATATTTTTGGGGATTATATCATCACTTGCATAGCGATTGATACATTTGGTGAGAGAGCGTCTGAAACCGGAAACGTGTGTTCCACCTTCTCTTGTATTGATATTATTTACAAAAGAAAAAAGCCTTTCGGAATAACCATCAAAATACTGAAAGGCTATTTCCACCTCAACCATATCCTTTTCACCGGAAACATAGATAGGTACTGCATTAACAGGTGTACGTTTTCGGTTCAGATATTCCACATATTCGCTTATTCCACCTTCCGCGTGGAACTTGTCTTCAGCACCGGTACGTTCATCTTTGAGATAGATTCGTACGTTTTTGTTTAAAAAAGCCAGCTCACGAAGACGGTTGTTTACAGTTTCATAATTAAAAACAGTGGTTTCTGTAAAAATACCAGGATCAGGGAGGAAAGTTATGGAAGTTCCTGTTTTTTCACATGTTCCTATAACTTCAAGCTCTCCTTTGCGTTCTCCGTATTTGTATTCCTGGCGATGTATTTTTCCATCACGCTTAATTTCCGCAACCGCTTTTACAGAAAGGGCATTAACAACAGAAACACCAACACCATGAAGACCGCCGGAAACCTTGTATGTTGAGTGATCAAATTTACCTCCGGCATGGAGGGTGGTCATGACCAGCTCAAGTGCAGACATTTTTTCAGTGGGATGGATATCCACAGGAATTCCACGTCCATCATCTTCCACAGTTACACTGTTATCCTCATGAATGATAACGTTGATTTTCTCACAGTGACCGGCAAGAGCTTCATCAATACTGTTATCTACGACTTCCCAGATCATATGGTGAAGACCTGTTTCAGCAGTATTGCCAATGTACATGGCAGGCCGTTTTCTAACCGCCTCAAGACCGTCGAGAACTTTAATCTGTTCAGCACCGTAATCTTTGTTTTCTTCAGTCACACTTTTTTCCTTTTTCTTGAAGAAATAAAAATATCCATCCTCAAGTATTTTGAATGAATATTAAATAACTAATTTTATAGGCTACCTTGAAAAATCGTCTTTTCGCTCAATCTCTTCGTTATGCTCAAAATTTTATCCTCGGAATATTATGTATATGCCTGTGTTAAAAATTTTTGTATGCCTCGATTTTGAGCGAAAATCCTAATTATTCAAGGCACCCTATAGTGAATAATTTTAGAGCTGCATGGGCATTATGATACTCAAAAACCCTTCATCAATATCTGACTTCATCAGGCAGGGACTGTTATTGGAATTGATATAGGCATCGACCACATCACATTCCATTACCTGGAGAGCATCAATAAAATAACGGCAGTTGAAACCGAGGAGAAGCGGTTCGCCGTCATATTTGACATCCTGCACATCTTTTGCATTCCCAAGATCAACATTCTGTGAAGTGAGAATCATCTTTCCATTTTCAATTTCCAGCTGAATGGTATGAAAAATATCTTCAGTGAAAAGGTTGATTCGTTTGAGTGAATCAAGAAAGGGATTTCTTTCAATCTGTATTTTATTCTCAAGCTGGACAGCATCAACAATAGCACTGTACTGAGGAAATTCACCCTTTTTCAGGCGAATAACCATGATGGATTCATTATCCCTGGCGACAAGCTGTTTTTCTTCAAAAGAAAGTTCAACCGTATCACAGTTATAACAGAATTTTTTCAACTCCTGAATACCTTTTTTAGGAATAAGCGTTCCCGACTGAATGTTTAGAAGATCAATATCCGCTGCCACATCTTTTTCCATGATGGAAAGACGATGACCATCCGATGAGATCATTCGTACATAGGATCTGTCATCTTTCTTTTCTGTTTCAAAGAGAACATTTGTCAGGGAGTAGGCATTTTCCTCTTCATTGGCCACAGAGAAAATTACTTTATCAATGAGGTCTGCAAAAATACCGGCTTCAAAGGAAACAAAATTGTCTTCATCAAATTCCGGAAATTCGGGAAATTCATCACTTGGCATACCGGCAAGGTTATAAGTACTCAGACCTGCAGATACGATAACCCAGCTGTTCTCTGTTTCCTGGATGGTTATGGAATCAGTTCCTGATTCACGTACAATCTCAAAAACTTTTTTGCTTGGCAGGGTTAAAAGTCCCTGGTCGTGGATCTCAGCAGGTACTTTTACTCGTAAGCCTACTTCCAGATCTGTTCCTGTGAGAATAAGACCATCATCTGTTGATTCTATGAGAACATTGGAAAGAATGGCCAGGGTAGCCCGTTTGTTTGTTATATTTTGCAGGCTGTTCAGACCTTCCATTAAGTCAGATCGTGATACGATACAGTTCAGTGTCATGGGGTATCTCTTTATTAAATAATCTTTTTATTATTGTTATTAAGACGGTTAGTATGTTTAAAATAAACTTAACATATTAAAATAATAAAAATTTCTATAAACAGTGCGTTGTGAAAGAAAAGAGAAAATTTGTTAATTTCCTGTTTTTAACAGCTTATCAACTGAGTTATTAATAAGCTTTTAACAAAGGCTGTTGAAAAGTTGTTGAAAAAGAAAAAAATAATTAAATATTTTTATGGAAAAACAATACGATAATAAACATTTTTACTAGTGATTATACTAGTGCAAAACGGGTAAAAATACAAGATTTTTTAGTGAATTTTTCTTTTCCAAAGAGTTGTTGTAATAAGGGCATTTTAATGAATAAAAAAAGAGCCGAAAAAATAGATAATATATTTGTAACGGCTTTAAATAATGATGTTTTTTCAGGAGCCTCTTTTTCTTTTTCAAAATGGTCAGGTAAGGACTATGATCGCTCGGATGGTTGGTATGGTTTTGCTGAACGCACTCTTCGCAAAACACAGCTCAGTAAATATCATGTTTTTGATCTTGCATCCCTTACAAAACCTCTGGCAACTGTTCCCGTTTTACTCAATCTTTTTGAAAAAAATTTAATTGCCCCTCTTACCAGATTGTCTGATGTTTATTCGTTCTGTCCCAGCGATAAAAAAGATATAACCATACAACAACTCATGTCGCACTGTGCCGGCTTTGTTCCTCACAGAGAATATTTCAAGGAACTGATTTCTGTCCCGAACAAGGATAGAAAAGAGCATCTATTAAAAAGGATTTTAGAAGAAAACCTACTGTCAGAGCCAGGGAAAAAGCACTGTTACAGTGATCTTGGTTTTATGCTGCTTGGTCTGATTATAGAAAAGGTAACTGCCAAGGGTCTTGATGAACTTGCAGATACCCTCATATATAGACCTCTGGAACTTCAGAATGACCTTTTTTTTCCGACTTTACACAAAAAAGGAAATAAACCCTATGTGAGTACTGAAAAGTGTTTATGGAGCGAAAAAATGCTTTTTGGTACGGTACATGATGATAACTGCAGAGCGCTGGGTGGAGTTGCCGGACATGCCGGTCTGTTTGGAACACTCAAGGGAGTTCGATGTTTTTGTGAACAACTCCTTGATCAGTGGAAGGGTAGAGGGCAGCATCCTGCCTATTCAAATGATATTCTGCAAAGGATTCTTAAGCGCGTGGGGAATTCTACCTGGACCATGGGTTTTGATATGGTCTCACAGAATGGATCCAGTAGCGGTACATATTTTTCAAAGGAGAGTGTTGGTCACCTTGGTTTTACCGGTACGTCATTCTGGATAGATCCCGAGAAGGAATGTGTGGCGGTTTTGCTCACTAACCGTGTTCATTCAGGCAGAGATAATTGGAAGATCAAAAAATTCAGACCTGTTTTTCATGATTTACTTATGGAAAACTGTTAAGAAAGAAAATCAATTTATTGAAAATAATAGAAAAATTGTTGGAGGAATTACTATGTATATTGTGTTTTGCGGCGCTGTTCGTCAGGTTACAGGCTCTATGCATATGCTTGTAACAGATGATGATGTGCTATTATTTGATTGTGGAATGTTTCAGGGAAAAAGACGAGAAAGTGCTGAACGTAACAGGGTGATTCCTTTTGCACCTGAGTTGATATCGTCCATTATGCTTTCCCATGCGCACATTGATCACTGTGGACGTATTCCACTTTTCACCAAAGATGAATTCAACGGACGAATCGTCTGCACAAGAGCAACTGCTGAGGCAGCTGTATATCTTCTCGATGATTCTGCACGAATCCAGGAATCAGATGCACAATATCTGAATTACAAAACTGTTAAAAACTTTATGCAGAAGAGGGCCAGTAATTCAAGTGGCGAAAAAATTTCCAACGGGGAAGCAAAAAAGATAAAAAAACTCCTCCAATCAAAGAAAAACCGTCTGAATAGTGGAGAAATAAACCGCCTGCTTGCCAAATATCATCTTGAGTCAGTGGATCCTTTGTACACAACCGGTGATGTGGAAAACTGTCTGGAATATTTCAGAGGTTATCCCTATCAACATCAAATTGAAGTTGGAAAGGATGCTGTTTGTACTTTTTATGATGCCGGACATATCCTCGGTTCTGCAATGATACATGTAAAGGTGCGTGATAGAGGAAAAAATCATTCAATTCTTTTTACAGGGGATATAGGTCGTTTTGATAAACCAATTATCCAGGATCCGACACTGGAGTTTGCAGAAGAAGACAGAAATATTGATTTGATGATCATGGAAAGTACATATGGAAACCGTGTGCATGAACCGGTTGTGGATTTAAAACCCATGCTCAAAAACGTTATTATTGAGACCGAAAAACGTGGCGGCTCCATCATGATTCCTGCATTTTCCTATGGAAGGACCCAGGAAATTATTTATTACCTCCATGAACTCTATATGGAAGGAAAAGTACCAAGAATGCCGATTTATATTGATAGTCCTCTGGCAAATAAACTGACAAAAGTTTTTGGTGAGCATCCTGAAACATATGATGACGAAACCCATGAGACATTTCTTGAGAATGGTAAAAACCCATTTCTTTTTGAAGAGATCAACTTTGTCGGTTCAGTGGAGGAGTCCATGGCATTGAATCGGGATGATCGACCTCACATTGTAATTGCGGGCTCTGGCATGTGTGAGGGTGGTCGTATTCTTCATCACCTGAGGTATAAAATAGAGGATGGGAAAAATACTGTACTCATTGTGGGATACATGGCAGGAAATACACTGGGAAGGAGACTACTGGATCTTGGCCTGGAATATGCCGAAGCAGGACGAAAGGGAGAGGTTCCCACCATAAAGTTTCATAACTCGGAATACCGCCTTAAAGCTCATGTTATAAAGCTTGGCGGATTCAGCGCCCATGGTGATAAAAACGAAATGACCCGCTTCTTGAAAGAGTCAAACCTGAACGTGAAGAAAATTGCAGTGGTGCATGGTGAGGAAGAGCAGTCGCTCTCCTTTGCAGAGTATCTCAGGGAAATGGGTTACGATGCCTTTGTTCCAAAACTGGGTGAGTCTGTACGGCTTGAATAGTAGCCTGCAGGTCTATAAAAAAAAATAAAAAAAAAGCCCCTCTGTAAAAAATTTTACAGAGGGGCTTTTGCGCTTTTATGAGAAAAAAGCTTTTATTACCACCAGCAGACAGTCTGGTCAGCAGCAAAGATTTTTTCTACGAGCTGGTCATAATCTGGAGCATCAACATTTAAATCAAAAGAATCTGCGTCACGATCACGGTTCAGAATTTCAACCAGTGTTTTGGTCTCTTCACTGGGAGCTGAACGATATACCTGTAAAATTTTCATTGTATCTCTCCTTATTCTGCACAAGCTGGTGGTGGCTCATTGGTCTGCTTTGGAATACCGTAAGGGATGATGTAATCAGCCTCACGCATAGCTTCACCAAGTTCCTTAAGATCAATTTCTTTGATAAGATTTTCTTCCAACTCAGCATCATATGTCTCCTCAGGAACCGGAGCACCACAGCTGTATACCTGACCTTCCATGTCCATGATCCAGGCGATATTCTCTTTCATGTATGTTGAGAAAGAGGGAAATTCACCGTTAAGAATTACAGGATAGCCATAATGATTTTCCACAGCAAGACCCAAGGCGGAGCGGATACCGTCATTATACATACGGTTAGCTACCAGAATATATACTTTTAAAGATTCCATTTTATAAGCTCCTTATAATACGATGTACTTGCCGCATTCGTCGAGCAGAGCTCCGTGGAATGCCTGTGTACGCATCTGTTTGTCATTGAGACCGGCAGGAATATCAGCAGCAGAGTCATACCCTTCGCATGTATAACTGTCTGCACAAATAGCAATATCATCCTGTCCGCACAACTCAGCAAGAGCAGCGAAACGGGGATCTTTGGTCAAATGGATTGATTTATAGGTAAAGAAAACCATGGGCTGTTTGCCGGCTTTTTTAGCAGCTTCGGCAAGACCAACCACGTGCCGCATGTGTTGCGGTGAGGTTACAAAAATAGCGATTTTGTTTGGATCAGCAGACATTTTGTCTTTTCCTCCTTATAAAAAAAACTAACACCAGCCTGCACATCAGGTGTCCAGGCATAAGCACCCTTATAAGATTCTTTTCACAGTAAAAATGAAATGAACTTTTAAGGTACCGGTTTGCTAATCGATCAACCTTTTTTTACAAAAAAGCTGATATAACCGGATTCCTCTTTCTCTCCAAGGTACTCGTGTCCTGCGCGGGCACACCAGCCTGGGATGTCGTTACGGGAACCGGGATCGGTACCGTCAATCTGGAGGATCTCGCCGGATCCGATTTTACCAATTTCTTTTTTTGTACGAAGAAGAGGCATGGGGCAGCTCAGACCTTTCGCGTCAAGTGTGGCAGCTACAGCAAGTCCGTCTTCGGCAACTTTGATGTCACTCATTTGATGTTCCTCCTGGAAATTTTGTTTCGGTAGACTGATAAACGTAATTGTTTTCTGTCTGAAATAGGCTTCCATCAGCATACGTTGCAGTATACTGAAACGATAACAGTCAGACTTTTACTTTAGGCTGGAGATTATGTCAAGGGCAAAGTGAATGGCTATTCAAGTGTTTGCTTTACATTTAACTTGTTGTTTTTTTGGGTAAATAGTCTATTTTTGAAGGTTCAAAAAACCGTTTTTACACCTTAGATACTTGACAAAAGTTGTGTGCAAGGGTAAAGAAAACTCTTACTTAGATAGTGTCTGTCCGGAAAAGGTTTTTTCCCCCTGACTTTTCTCAGCTGGAAAATTTTATCCTCGGAATATCAAATATATGCAAAAAGGGCATTTTCTGTCGGACTCTCTGGTTTGATTTTATTTATCTCTCTGCCTGAGAAGAATGCATCCTTTCCGGATAAACACTATATAAGTAAACCGTTACTAATTTAATCTGACGGAAGGAGGAGCAGTATGAGTGAAGGAAGTGTAATGGGAGGTAAGGTGAAATCACTTTACAAAACGTGTTGTCAATCGGAGTGGAATCCAACGGTGGCTGGTGCCATTGTTGCGTTTCTCTCTCTGCTGATCATGGCATGGTGGCGCCCCTGGGGAGCAGTTGGTGCCATCAGAAACTGGGGCGACTGGATTATTTACGGATTGAATACCGTTATTGGGGCTGAAAACGGACTTCTTGGTTTTTACGATGAAGCACCCAAAGGTATTTTTACAAGTTCAGGTTCAGTAATCGGTATCGGTTTCATTGGCGGCGCTTTTATTTCCGCCTGTCTTGGAAAAGATTTTGCCCTGCGGATTCCCCCGTATCGGGAAATGGTTAAAGCTGTGCTTGCTGGTATCCTGATGGGTGTTGGTGCGACATTTGCCGGTGGCTGTAATGTTGGTGGTATGTATAATGCCATTGGAAACCTTGCTGCAAATGGTTTCACAATGTGGATCGGCCTCGTTGCCGGCGTCCTTCTCGGGCTGAAAATGCTCTACATGGAAATGGAATACATCTCATGGGGTGACGGCGGCTCCGGAACCATAAACGTTCCCAACGGAGTTCAGAATGTTCTGGCAATTGGTGCCATTGCCCTTCTTATCTGGGGAGCCAATACCTATGCTGGAAATGAAGACAGCGACTATATCGCATCGCTCTCAGGAATTGTCATGATTGCTGCTGCACTTGGTTACACCATGCAGCGCGGCCGCTGGTGCATGGTACAGGGTTTTCGTGAGCCCCATATGACCGGTGACTGCACTCTTGCAAAATCAGTTGCTCTTTCAATTCTGCTGCTCGCCATCGGCGGTGTTGTATTAAAATACAGTGTGCCTGTTGCCCATGGCGGAGACCCGGTACTCCATCCTGCCAACTATGTACGCGGTACATTTGGCTGGGGAAGTGTGGTTGGCGGTTTTATTTTTGGACTGGGCGCCATGCTTGCCGGTGGTTGTGGTTCCGGTACACTCTGGCGCGTGGGTGAAGGTCAGGTAAAACTCATCATGGTTGTACCTTTCTTTGCCATTTCCAATTCACTGATGACCAAATGGTTTCAGAATTATGGACCCGATGAAATCAGCCTGGAAAAAGAGGGTTTTCTGGGATCATACGTCTATCTCCCTGATGTCCTGGGATATGGTGGAACCCTTGCTCTGATCGCTTTCATAATGATGATCTGGTACCTTGTTGTGACATGGAATGAAGATACCAACAAACTGATTGTGCCCATGTGATTTCTGAGCCAGTCAGTTTCTCTTTATTTTTTTAAAGAGTTCTCATACAATCGCAGTTTCCATCTTAGATGGTGACTGCGATTTTTTTTTGCTTAGACTCTTCAGGATATCGGTGCTGGAATTTCTTATTCGACATTCACAACCTTGTCCTATAAAACAATACTATGGACTCCCCCAAACTAAGAAAAGACATCCTGGCCCAACGTGACCTGCTAAGTGAATCCCGACGAGAGGAATACAGCAGCAGGATAATGAAACGTATCGTTCTGATGGACCAGTTTCAGGCGGCTGCCACCGTTTTTACCTATGTGGATTTTCGTTCTGAGGTAATAACTGCGCCCCTTGTCAAGTATATGCTGGAATCAGGCAAAAATGTTGTGGTTCCGGTTACTCTTGTCAGAGATAAAGATCTGCTTGCTGTGTCAATGACAGATCCTGCCAGGGAGTTGGCACCAGGATACTGTTCTATCCCTGAACCGATCATGGAAATCAGGGAAAGCCGGACAGTTTCTCCTGATATAATTGACATTATTTTTCTGCCGGGTTCGGTTTTTGATGAACGGGGAGGAAGAATGGGCTACGGTGGCGGATATTATGACCGTTTTGTTTCAGCAAAAGCCCCCCAGGCTCTACGGGTGGGACTTGCCTATGAATTGCAAATGGTCCAACATGCACCTCTACAGGACCATGATGAGTTTTTGGATTTTATTGTTACAGAAGAACGTACTGTGGTTGGAAACCGCAATAAAATTGATGCTTGAGGAACAATATGCATAAGACAGCGATATTCAGAGATCCTCTTTTCATAGACCATGATCCCGGTTTTGACCACCCGGAATCACCCCAGCGATTAAAAGTCATTAATGAGGTACTTGACAGGGAAGAAGTTAAAAGCTGTTTTCTATACCCTGATTTTACACCGGCAAGTCATAAGATTATCGGATTGAACCATAGCTCTGCTCTCATGAACCGGGTGGCTGAAACAGCAGGGAAAATTTTTGATGCCCTTGACCCGGATACCAAAACATCACCCGACTCCTATGCTGCTGCAACGCTTGCTGTTGGCGCTCTTACCAAAGGTGTTGACCTTCTACTTGAAGGAGAGATAGATAACGGTTTTGCCTTTGTGCGACCACCAGGGCATCATGCAGAACATGATCGTTCCATGGGGTTCTGCCTCTTTAACAATGTTGCGGTGGCTGCACATTATGCAATAAATCACTGCGGCCTGAAAAAGGTAATGATCGTGGACTGGGACCTCCATCATGGTAATGGCACCCAGCACTCTTTTTATGACTCAGATAAGGTTTTATATGTCTCCACCCACCAGTTTCCTTATTATCCCGGCACTGGAGATCTCAGCGAAACAGGGAAGGGTAAAGGAGAGGGATATACGGTAAATATTCCTCTCCCGGGATACCAGGGGGATGTGGATTATGCGACAATTTTTAACGATATAGTTGTACCGGTGGGAAGAGAATATCAGCCTGAATTGATCCTTGTTTCCTGCGGCTTTGATATTTACAGAGACGATCCACTTGGTTCAATGGAAGTGACTGCAGAGGGTTTTGCCTATCTTACCAGGTGTCTGGTTAATCTGGCCAAAGAAGTGTGCGGGGGAAAACTTCTGGTTACTCTTGAAGGCGGCTACGATTTAAATGGCCAGCGTGATGGAGCAATGGCTGTTCTGTCAGAATTGTACGGGGCAGCACTGGATACGGGATATTCCACAAATCTTGGTGATAGTCGTGCGGCAGAGCTTACTGCTGCAAAATCTGTTCACCCTGCAATTGATCAGGCAAGGAATGTTGCAAAAAGATTTTGGAAACTGTAAAATTCTGTATTGCAGATTGTTTTTTTTACTTTGAAGTTTTCCCTTTCTATTTAACTAATTGAAATTTATAGTTTTTAGGGGGTGTGAGGTTTGGACGGGATACAGGCAAAAATTTTAGTCGCCGATGATGACAATATGGTGCGTACCACTGTGTCGAAAATTCTAGAAATGTTCGGCCACACTGTCACATCGGTAAATGACGGAAAGTATGTTGAGGAGGTTGTGGATGACTCTTTTGATGTGATCCTCCTTGATATTAATATGCCGGGTATGGATGGTTTTGAAACCATTCGGATTTTGAATGAACTGGATCATGAAATACCCGTTATTTTTCTCACCGGCGCCGGTTCCATGGATTATGCGGTCAAGGCCATCAATCTTGGAGCTTATGATTTCTTGACCAAGCCCATTGAAGATCTTGATATTTTCAATGTGAAAATTCGTCGTGCCATTGAGAAGCGGATGTATATCCGCAGGGAGCGTCACTACAAGAGAGAACTCGAGGATGATGTTCGGGCAAAAGCTGCAGAACTGGAAGAGACTAATAAACTCCTGCTCACTTACAGTCATAGCCTGGAAAACGCTACTGTTCAGTTGATGACCAGCCTCCAGAACGCAATGGAGGAAAAAGATTTCTACACAGCAGGGCATACTATTCGTGTGACTGAATATGCGGTTCTGCTTGGCCTTGCCATGGATATTCCGGAAACTGACCTGGTTATCCTGCGCCGTGCTGCCCAGTTTCACGATATCGGCAAACTGGTAATTGATCTTTCCTGCATCCAGAAACCGGGTAAACTCACCGACGATGAGTGGGCACTTATCAGAAAACATCCAGGTATTGGAGCAAATATTATCAAACCCCTTGGGTTCATGAACAGGGAGCAGTTTATTATTCGCCACCACCATGAACGAATCGATGGAAAGGGGTATCCGGATGGGCTGGAGGACAACGATCTCGACCTGTTGACCAAAATTTTGATGGTGGTGGACAGCTACGATGCCATGACTTCCAGGAGAAATTACAGACGGAATATGGATATGAAGGAAGCGGTGGCGGAGTTGAACAGGTGTGCAGGAACTCAGTTTGATGAAAGGTGCGTTAAGGCATTCAGTGTGGCTATTGTTGATTTTGCCTCAACTGGTGACGCCTTTTCCCGTGAATACCTGAATAGTTTTAATCTTGAATCTGAAAATTAACTGAAGGCAGAACAGATAAATAAATGAAAATTACACGTGAAGAAGTCGAACATGTTGCCGGCCTTGCCAAACTGAACCTGAGCGAGGATGAACTGGTCAGGATGACGGGGCAGCTTGACACCATCCTCTCCTATGTAGCCAAGCTGGATGAACTGGATACCGCAGATATCGCCCCCACCACCCATGCTTTTTCCAATACTAACGCCTTTCGGGATGATGAAGTACAGGATTCTCTGCCAAGAGATGAAGCTTTAGCCAATGGTCCCGTGGTGAATGAGGAAGCATTTATAGTCCCAAAAATTATCTGACATTTTTATATTATCAGCTCCTTTTGAGCCGTTATGGTTCTTTTTAATCTTGAGGCATTATCCCAATGAACCCATATGAACTGACAATTGGTCAGGCACGAACAGAACTGGATGCAGGCAAGCTTTCATCCCGTGAACTGACAGAAAGCTGTCTTGCCCGAATTAAGGAAGTGGATGGAGATATCCAATCTTTCATTCTGGTTACCGAAGATGAGGCTTTGCAGCAGGCTGATGCGGCAGATAAACAGATTGCAGAAGGAAGTGTTGAACCGCTCTGCGGTATTCCGCTTTCCATGAAAGATCTCCTCTGCACAAAAGGGGTGACAACTACCTGCGGATCAAAGATTCTCGAAAATTTTGTCCCGCCCTATGATGCTACGGTTATTGAAAAACTGAAAAAACAGGGAGCTGTTATTCTTGGCAAAGTTGCCATGGACGAGTTTGCCATGGGTTCCACGTCAGAGACGTGTGCCTTCAACATCCCTGAAAATCCATGGAAAAAAGGATATGTTGCCGGCGGTTCATCCGGGGGATCGGCAACGTCAGTTGCAGGAATGGAATGTCTTGGTTCGTTGGGATCAGATACAGGCGGATCGATCAGACAGCCTGCTTCACTTTGCGGCGTTGTTGGAATAAAACCAACATATGGCCGTGTTTCGCGCTATGGTCTGGTGGCTTTTGCCTCCTCCCTTGATCAGATAGGCCCCCTGACCCGGGATGTTACGGATTCTGCAATGATGATGAATGCAATTTCCGGTTATGACAGGCGTGACTCCACCTCCGTAGAACAGGATGTTCCTGATTTTACATCATCTCTTACAGAAGGAATGCAGGGGCTGAAGGTGGGTGTTCCACGAGAATACTTTGGTGATGGTCTCGACTCTGAAGTTGCTTCGGTGGTTGAGAAGGGAATCCAGATCTTAAAAGATGCTGGCGCCGAGATCGTAGATGTTTCCCTGCCACACACTGAGTATTGTGTTGCTGTCTATTATCTGATTGCCTCAGCAGAAGCCAGTTCCAACCTGGCCCGTTATGACGGGGTGGTATACGGATATCGCAACCAGGATGCGGATTCACTTCTTGATATGTACAAGGAAACCCGGTCTCAGGGTTTTGGCAGTGAGGTAAAACGTCGTATTCTGATCGGTACTTATGCGCTCTCCTCCGGATATTACGATGCTTATTATAAAAAGGCTTCCCAGGCACGGACCCTTATTCTCAATGATTTTAAAAAGGCCTATGAGTCCTGTGATTTGCTACTTTCTCCGGTAACACCTACTCCTGCATGGAAGAAGGGAGAACACGCTGATGATCCATTGGCCCTTTATCTTTCTGATATTCTGACGATCTCAGCAAACCTTGCAGGAATTCCGGGAATGTCTGTACCGGGTGGTTTCAGCAGTGACGGCTTACCCATTGGTATACAGATGCAGGGAGCCCATTTTCGCGAAGACGTCCTTTTTCAGGCAGCCTATAACCTGGAACTGGGGACAAAAATTGCCAATAAATGTCCAACTGTTGGCTGACAGAATTATCTCATTCAACTGAGGGTAAATAAGGTGAAAATACAGGTTCCGGAAAATATTAAGTCGATAGTTCCTTATCCGCCGGGCAAACCCATAGAGGAATTGGAAAGGGAATATGGAGTAAAAGACTCCATAAAGCTTGCTTCCAACGAAAATGCCTGGGGTTCCTCACCCAAAGCCATTCAGGCGATCAGGGAGTCTCTTGCTAAACTTAACCGGTACCCGGACGGCTCCAATTATTATCTGGTGCAGGCCATTGCGGATAAAACGGGATTTTCTCCCGATGAAGTAATTGTCGGCAACGGCTCAGATGATATCATTGAATTTCTGGTCAAGGCCTATGTGCAGAACGGAGATGAGGTCATCACCAGTCATCCTTCTTTTCTCATGTATCAGAAAGTGGTCCAGGTTCGCGGTGGAGTGAATAAGATTATCCCCCTGAAAGGAATGCACCACGATCTCGAGGCAATTCTTGCGAGCATTACTGATCGCACTCGTTTGATATTTCTTGATAATCCCAATAATCCGACAGCAACAGCCATTAATCCGGGAGATCTGTACACCTTTCTCAGTACTGTGCCGGAGTCTGTAATTGTGGTGCTGGATGAGGCCTATGTGGATTTTATGGATTCCGAGGTGCAGGTGGATGTGTATTCTCTTGTTCACAATTCAAAAGGTCGTTGCGGAGTTGTGGCCCTGCGCACATTTTCAAAGGCCTATGGGCTTGCCGGAATTCGTGTTGGTTATGGCCTGATGAGTGCGGAAGTGGCAGGTTTTCTTCATCGAGTGAGGCAGCCCTTTAATGTGAACCAGCTGGCACAGGTAGCTGCCATTGCGGCTTTGAATGATACTGAATTTTATGAAGCGACCCTGAGAAAAACCCGGGAAGGCAAGGTCTGGCTGCAAAATGAAGTGGAGAAACTGGGCTGCACAAGTTATTCGTCCCAGACAAATTTTTTTCTTGTTGATGTGAAAGGCGATGCAACGGCACTCTACGAGGCCATGCTGCATCAAGGGGTGATAATACGCTCCATGAAAGCCTATGGTTACACCAATGTTATCAGGATTACCGTGGGCACAACCGAGGAAAACAGTCGTTTGATTCGAACCCTTGGTAGTTGTCTTGGTGAGCTCGGATATGTATCTTAAGGCTTCACAACAGATTGTTACCATCGATGGCCCATCGGGCGTGGGAAAATCAACCATCAGCCGCAAGGTTGCTTCTGCCCTGTCTTTTATCTATCTGGATACCGGAGCCATGTACCGGGCAGTGGGTTTAAAACTCAAACAGGCGGGTATTGATCTGCAAGATGATACTGCAGTGCGGAATTGTCTGGCGAGCATGTCTCTTGAACTCATTCCTGCAACTGATGAAAGCGAAGACGTGGGAGTGGTGCTCGATGGCCGTGATGTGAGCTTGGAGATACGCAGTCCGGAGATGGCCATGGTGGCTTCAGCTGCTTCTGCTTTGCCTGTAGTTCGTGAAAAACTCACCCAGATGCAGCAGGAGATCGGGAGCAAAGGAAGGATAGTCGCGGAAGGGCGGGACACAGGAACCATTGTTTTTCCGCAGGCTGCCTGGAAATTTTACCTTGATGCTGCTCCTGAAGTACGGATGCAGAGGCGGGCAGAGCAGCTTCGTGGCCAGGGAAAGCAGGTAAACGAAAAAGAGCTGTTAGACATGATCATCAAGCGTGACTACGATGATCAGACCCGTTCCATTGCGCCACTGTGCAAGGCAGAGGATGCCCGGGTGATTGATACCGGCGCGCTCAGCATCGAGGAAGTGGCTGAGACCATGCTTAAGGCAATTGAGTTAGTAAAATAACTGAATTTTTTTGTTGGAATTAAAAAAGAGGTTGAGAAGAATTCTTCTCAACCTCTTTTTTTTTCATAGTACTAAGCAGCCAGATTACTCAACAATAAAATCCGCCCGTCTGTTCTGGGACCAGTCCAGTTCATTCTGGTTAATAAAAAGTGGCCGTTCTTCACCGTAACTGACTGTGCGGATCCGTGCAGGGTTAACACCGAGGTTTACCATATATTCTTTAGCATTGATGGCGCGTCGTTCACCGAGTGCCAGGTTGTATTCGTTGGTTCCTCTCTCGTCACAATTCCCCTCAATTACAATAGTGGTACCGGGATTTTGTTTCATGTAATCGGCATTTGCTGTCAGGATCGGTGCCATTTCAGCATTGATACCGGCCTGGTCAAAGTCAAAGTATATGGGGCTGAAGACGGTGGAAGAACGTCCGTAAGTGCGTTTATATTCTTCAGACTGCTGGTCTGCACCGCTATTGATGGAAAGGTTTCCAATTCCCTGGCCACCGGTGGAATCCATGGATTCTTCTCCGGCCAGCCCGCTTTCTGAATAGGAACTGTCAGCAGACGGATAGTTGATATTGGTTCCACCACTCATTCCGCCACCATCTACAGGAGTTCCTTCAGGAGGAATAACAGTTTTTTTACTGCAGCCGGAGCTGAGCAGAAGAAGAGAAGAGAGAAGGGCGGTGGTAATACATACTGATTTGATCATTGGATTCATTTAGAAACCTCGTTTTTGAGAATCTGGGGTGGGGGAATGTTAAAAATAGTACGTCTCTCCATTAGGTTACATTGTAGTCGTAATGGGAGAGACGTCAAGAAATTTCCACTTCTCCCGTTTGTTACAAAAGATTCGCATCAGGATCTGGCGACCGGGATTTTTTTTCCTAAACGTTTTTTTTCGTTTTCTTTCGCGGGTCATCAGTTGTACGATATTATATGGCCTTTTTAGCGGAAAAATTGAGTTTATACCTTGTAACAAGGTGTAACATGTTTTAAAGTTAATCTTTTCCTTAAATATCTTTATTTGCAAAATCAGTGACACGAATTTGTTTCTTAACATTCTAAAAGAGTGGGTAAAATGATTAAGTCTGGTGTTTTTATTTTTTGGCTTCTCTTTCTTGTAAGTCCTGTATTGTCTGCAGCTGCGGGCGAGAGTCCTGAGTTACCTGAAGTCTGGACAGCCAAAAGCAGCGTTGCCTTTGCACTTGCCAACAGTCCGGACAGTCGGGTTGCTTTGCAGCGAATTGAGGTGGCTGCTGCTGCTGTTGATCAGGCCAGAGTTAGTTTTTATCCGCATGTTGATGTGTCGGCTCAGTACTCTCAAACCGATAACCCCATATTTTCATTTGGAAATATTCTTAATCATGGTGTCTTTAGTCAAGACATGGATTTCAATGATCCTGGTCGTACAGATGATCTGGTCATGAAAGCAGGAGTGAATTATCGCTTCTATAACGGAGGCCGTGATCAGGCCGGCGTTGATGCGGCCCAGGCCGGTCTTGCACGATCACGTATGGATCGCGAAGCTGTC
This sequence comes from Desulfocapsa sulfexigens, assembly GCA_015662865.1. GTDB lineage: Bacteria > Desulfobacterota > Desulfobulbia > Desulfobulbales > Desulfocapsaceae > Desulfocapsa > Desulfocapsa sulfexigens_B. The sequence goes on along the minus strand of DQTH01000231.1, from coordinate 9,142 downwards.
AATTCTCGGCTGGCCTTTGAAGTGGTTCGAAGTTTTCAATCCTTGGTTCAGGCTCACGAAATGCTGGAAGCCAGAAATGCATCACTCGATGCTATCCGGGCCTCCCTTGCGGTGGCAAAGGCCCGTTTTGATGCCGGCGATCTGTTAAAAGTAGATCTTCTCAATCTGGAAGTCCAGGAATCCCGGGCCAGTGAAAACCTTATTCTGGCTGAGCATCGTCTGGAACTTTCGCAGAAAATATTCCTGAACCTTCTGGGCCTTAAAGAAGGGTGCGTCATAATTGATCCGTCGCGGGACTGCACTCAGGAGATTCCCAGGGACCAATCCTATGAATTACGGCCGGAACTCCAGAGCATTGCCCATGCCGAAGAAGCAGCCGCTGCAAACCTTCAGGTAGCCAAAGGAGGCAATCTTCCCACTATTGACGGGTATGCCTCATATCAGTACGACAAGGGTTTTGTTTTTGATGGCTCAGGAGATTCCTGGATGGCTGGAGTAAAAGTCAATTATGCCCTTTTTGATGGTAAGCGGACGTCAGCTGATGTGGCAAAAGCCAAGGCCGAGCTTTCAACGATCCAGGCTCAGCGTATCAAAACAGAACTGAGAATTGATCTGGAAGTTAAACAGGCGAAACTCAATTACAGGCAGGCTGTGAAACGTTTGCAGGTAACCGAAAAGATGGTTGAGCAGGCAGTGGAAAGTGCTCGTCTCAGCCGGACACGATTCAAAGAAGGAGTGATTCTCTCATCTGATCTTATTGATGTGGAGATGCGCCTTACCGATGCTCTTGTCAGACAGAGTGTGGCAAAAGGAAATATTAAAGTTGCAACAGCCGATTTAAGAAGATCTTTGGGTTTACCGCAATTTGAAGGAACGACAGAAGAAGGAGAGAGTAAGTGATGAACTGGAACAGACTGACACTGGGGGTACTCCTCCTTGGTGGTATTGTATTCCTTCCCGGATGTAAAAATCACGAAGAACAGACAAGGGCAGAAGCCCCACAGTTACCGACAATTGCAGTGACTGTGGGTCAGGTGAGAGAAGAAGTTGCCCGCACCCGTATTGAGGTTGTAGGAACGCTTGAGGCAGTGGAAAGAGCGTCTATTTCCGCAAGAATCTCCGGCCAGATAATAGAACTTCCGGTGGTATTGGGATCAAAAGTTCAGAAGGGAGATCTGCTGGTTAAGATCAGCGCTGGTGAAATTTCTGCAAAAGTTTTGCAGGCAGAAGCCCAGCTGTCCCAGGTCAGGCGCAATCTGGCCCGTGAAAGAAAATTGCAGAAACAGGGTGCCTCCACCCAGGAGACAGTCAAATCCCTGCTTGATACCAGCCGAATTGCCGAGGCCGCATATAAAGAGGCTCAAACCATGCTGGACTATGCCACAGTCACAGCACCTTTTTCGGGGACTGTCACTAAAAAGATTGCCAATATCGGAGACATAGCATCTCCGGGAATGATTTTACTGCAGATAGAAAACAGTGATGCCCTTCAGGTTATTGCCCGGATCCCCGAGGCTTTGCTGCTTAAAGTTTCTGAAGGAGAAAGTCTCTCCATCGAGATTCCTGCAGCAGGTCTTACCCTCATGGGAGACGTAGCGGAAGTTGCCCCTGCGGCTGACCCCATATCCCGCACTGCTCCGGTGAAGATTGACATTGCCTCAGGACCTGATCTTCGTGTGGGGCAGTTTGCTCGCATAAGTCTTGAAGGAACAGGAGAAACAACCCTGATGCTTGAAAAATCTGCAGTGCTTTCAAGGGGACAGATGGATCTTGTTTTTGTGGTTGAGAAGAGTAAAAACGTCGCCCGCATGCGTCTTGTCAGAACAGGGGTAGAATACAATGGCGATGTTGAGATTATTTCCGGACTGGAGCTGGGTGAGCAGGTTGTGGTCAGTAATAATGAGAAGCTGCAGGACGGACAGCCAATAGACATTCGTACCCATGAATAAGCAGGAATTTGAACATCCGGGTTTTGCCGGAAAAATGGCGGCAGTTTTTGTTGATTCCAAACTGACAGCGGTTGGAATTATTGCTTCGATGCTTCTCGGGATCATGGCAATTGTCATGCTGCCCCGTGAGGAAGAGCCACAGATCAAGGTACCCATGATTGATGTCATGGTATCCATGCCCGGTGCCACTCCCAAAGAGGTGGAGGAGCAGATTACAATTCCCATGGAAAAACTGCTCTATGAGATTCCAGGGGTTGAGTATATCTATTCCACATCCATGTCCGGACAGAGCCTTCTTGTTGTGCGATTTTACGTAGGAGAGAACCTGGAAACATCCATTGTCAGGCTGAACCAGAAACTGGCGACTAATCTTGACCGCATGCCCCAGACTGTTTCCCCCCCTCTTGTCAAACCGCATATTATTGATGATGTCCCCATTCTGGCCCTCACTTTTCATTCCAAAAATTATGATCATTATACCCTGCGCAGGCTGGCGGCAGAAGTAGATGATGCCGTAAAGAGTATCCACAATGTGGCTGAAACCACTTTGATTGGAGGAACCAGAAGGCAGGTCCGTATCCAGTTTGATCCTCTGCTTCTGGCCTCCAGAAATCTCACCGTGACACAGCTTGTCCCGGCCCTGCAGCAGGCAAACCGGCAGATATTCTGTGGCAAGGTTGAAGTCCTGAATGAGGAAATCCTTCTCCAGACCGGAACATTTCTGAAAAATAAGGAAGAGATAGGTCGTGTTGTGGTTGGCGTCTTTGGCGGTAGCCCGGTGTACCTTGATGAAGTTGCAACCATCATTGACGGACCGGAAGAGCCCAATAATTATGTCCTGTTCGGGACCGCTGATGGTCATGGTGAAGAGGCTGCCGTTACCCTGTCCATTGCCAAACGACCCAGCTCCAATGCGGTGAGTGTGGTTCATGAAGTACTGGCCAAGGTGGAAGAGCTGAAAGGCACCCTGATACCCGCTGATCTCTCTGTCACAGTGACCCGTGACTATGGGGAAACCGCAGCGGAAAAATCCAACGAGCTGCTCTTTCACATGGGAATTGCGGTTTTTGGTGTGGCTACCCTTATTCTCTTTTTCCTCGGGTGGCGTGAGTCCACCGTGGTCATGCTGGCCATTCCCTCCACACTTGCTCTTACGTTGATGATTTTTTATCTCTATGGATATACACTTAACCGCATCACCCTCTTTGCTCTCATTTTTTCCATAGGTATTCTGGTGGATGATGCCATAGTGGTTGTTGAGAATATTGTACGCCACATGCGTCTACCCGGCAGCGGGGAAAAGTCGATGCTGACAATTGCCGTGGAAGCGGTGATCGAGGTAGGCAACCCGACAATTCTTGCAACTCTGGCTGTAATTGCTGCCATCCTGCCCATGGCCTTTGTTGGCGGACTGATGGGGCCCTATATGCGTCCCATTCCAATCGGCGCCTCAGCGGCAATGATTTTTTCAGTAATTATCGCCTTTACCGTGACCCCCTGGGCTTCGGTGAAGATGTTGGCCAAGAAGGGTGCAGCAAAGACTGAACATACTGAAGAAGACGCGGATGAGGATCATGCACCGGATGATTTTTTCACCCGTGTGTATCATCGGGTTATGGAACCGCTTCTGGGCAACGGCTTTGCACGTTTTGGTTTTTTTCTGGTCACCGTCAGCCTGCTCCTTGCCACCTGTTCCATGGTGTATTTCGGGCTGGTCAAGGTGAAGATGCTGCCCTTTGACAATAAAAGTGAATTTCAGGTTATTCTTGATATGCCTGAAGGCTCGACACTTGAACAGACAAGCAGGGTAGCGCTCGAGATGGCAGAGGTAATAAAGGCTGATCCGACTGTGGTAAATTATCAGATCTATGCCGGTGTTGCATCTCCCTATAATTTTAATGGACTGGTCAGGCATTACTTCATGCGTCAGGGGCCGACAGTTGCTGATATCCAGGTTAATCTGCTTCCCAAGCAGGAGCGTTCTCTGCAGAGCCACGATATTGCTGTGCGTGTTCGTCCGGCCATTGCAGAAATTGCAAAAAAATATGGTGCTGTGGTTGCAGTAGCTGAAGTACCGCCAGGCCCTCCTGTGCTCCAGACTCTGGTTGCTGAAATCTATGGTCCCAGTGAGAATGATCGGGTGAACCTGGCAGGAGCTGTGAAGGATATCTTTGAATCCACTGAGGGAGTTGTGGATGTAGACTGGTACCGTGAAGCAAAACGCAGTCGCCTTGTACTCACGGTTGATAAAGAAAAAGCAGCGCTGAATCATATCTCCGAGGGAGAGATCACCCGCACCGTACGCATGGGGATGAAGGGAGTACCAATAGATCTCTTTCACCAGCCTCGTGATAAGGAAGCGATTAACATCATCCTTGAAATGCCGCGTTCCATGCGGACTTCAACTGAAGCATTAATGAATATCGGAATGCGTTCCGCCATGAATCCACAGGCACCGCTTGTTCCCCTGCGAGAACTGGTGAAGGTGGAAGAGGTGCCGGTTGAGCAGCCGATCTATCACAAAAATTTAAAACCTGTCATCTATGTCACCGGAGATGTTGCAGGAACTGTGGAAAGTCCGGTCTATGCAATATTTGACATGAATGAAAAACTGGCTAAGCTGAAACCCGCAGATTTTGGCGGCAGTGGTGACAATGTCAAACTCTACAATTTAAATCAACCCTTCACAAACGCAGAGCCTGCCATGAAGTGGGACGGTGAATGGCACATTACACTGGAAGTCTTTCGCGACCTTGGACTGGCCTTCTGTGTTGTAATGATCCTTATCTACATGCTTATGGTGGGATGGTTTAAAGATTATTTCACTCCCCTTGTGGTCATGGCAGCCATTCCCTTTTCACTCATTGGTATCCTGCCTGCCCACTGGGGTTTTGGTGCATTTTTCACAGCCACTTCCATGATCGGTTTCATGGCAGGAGCTGGAATCGTGGTTCGAAATTCCATTATTCTTGTGGATTTTATCGAGCTGCGCATCAGCCATGGCCTGCCTTTGAAAGAGGCTGTGGTGGAAGCCGGTGCTGTACGTTTCCGCCCCATGCTTCTCACTGCTCTGGCTGTTGTGGTTGGTGCCTCTGTGATCCTTGCTGATCCTATCTTCCAGGGCCTTGCACTGTCACTGATGTTTGGCGAGATAGCATCGCTTCTTGTCAGTCGTATGGCGGTGCCGGTTCTATATTACATGCTGAAAAAATAACATGTAAATGGCCACAGGCACTGCATTTTCACCTTCTGATTTCCATCCGCATAGGTTAGGCTATTGCGGATGGAAATCAGAAGGCAAACCTGCACCACCTGTGACCATTTACATGTAAGTGTGCGATTATTTTTCTTTGCCCTTTCTTCTCTTTCCCTTTAGAATCTTCTTCACGGGTATTATCCTTTGCTCAGGTGCTTCTTTTATTATAATTTTTCCATTATTCATGGATTTTTATGTCAGAAATTACAAAACAATTATACAGCCTTACAGCGAGTTGTGCCGCAGGACTCGAGACTCTGGTCAGCCAGGAAATTAAAAATTTTGGCGGGCAGGATATCAAAAGTGCCAGAGGGTTGGTGACCTGGCAGGGTGATCTTGAATCTGCCTATCGAACCTGTCTCTGGTCAAGGTATTCCTCACGGATTTTTCTGTCTCTGGCTGAATTTCCAGCTCCTGATGAAGAAGCTCTTTATCAGGGAGTGCTCAGGATAGACTGGGCTGAGCATATGACCCTGAAGACTACTTTTGCAGTGGATTGCAGCCTCAGCCATTCTGCCATCAACCATAGTCGTTTTGCGGCTCTTCGGGTCAAAGATGCTCTTGTGGACCAGTTCCGTGAGAAATTCGGGGATCGTCCCGGAGTTGAAGTTGAACGTCCGGATGTGAGAATCAGGCTTTATATTCATAAGGACCAGGCTACGGTTTCCCTGGATCTTTCCGGAGAAAGTCTGCATCGGCGCGGATACCGCACAGAAGGTGGAGGTGTTGCCCCGCTCAAGGAAAGTCTTGCTGCAGCAATTGTTGCTCTTGCCGGCTGGCAGTCAGAAATTCCCCAAGACTATATGCTCCTTGATCCCATGTGCGGGTCCGGAACCCTGCTCATTGAAGGGGCACTCCTCTACGGTGATGTTGCTCCCGGTTTGTCCCGCACGTATTTTGGTTTCAGTGGCTGGGAGAAGCACGATTCTGCTCTCTGGGCACGATTGGTGGATGAGGCTGTGCAGCGGGAAAATGCAGGGATGGAGAAAGACTGGCCTCTCATCCTTGGCTATGATGCTGATCCCCGCGCTGTGGCTCTTGCCAGAAACAATATTGAGTATGCAGGTCTTGATGAGCGGATTGTGGTGAAACAGAACCAGCTTGCCCATCTGCATCGTCCTGCTGCTAAAGGTCTCTTGGTGACCAATCCACCATATGGTGAGCGGCTTGCTGAAAAAGATGAGGCGGAACAGCTGCACCGTGCCCTGGGACGCATCTGCAGAAAGGAGTTGCCCGGCTGGCATCTTGGTATTTTTACCTCCAATCCAGAATTTGGCGATCGCATGGGGATGAAGTGGAAGGCGAGCCATCGTCTGTATAACGGCCCCATTAATTGCCGACTGTTTTGCGGAGAGGTAGCACCTGAAGAAGAACAGGATTTTCAGTGGCAGCTGGCTTCTGAAAAAGGGCCTGATGAGGGAATAGAGTTTGGCAACCGCTTGCGAAAAAATTCTAAGAAGCTCCTCAAATGGGCCAGGCGTGAAGGGATTCGATGTTTTAGGGTATATGACAGGGATTTACCTGAATACAATGTGTCGGTGGATCTCTATGAAAAATGGATTCATGTTCAGGAATATGCGGCACCATCAACTGTTGACGAAAAATCGGCACAATATCGTTTTCAACAGAGCCTGCACCAGGTTCGACATCTCTTTGGAGTGCGCAGAGACAGGGTATTTCTGAAGACCAGGAGAAAACAGAAAGGCAAGGCTCAGTACCAGAAACAGGGCAGTCGAAAAAAAATGCATGTGGTACGGGAAGGAGCTTGTTTTTTCCTGGTGAATTTTACCGATTATCTCGATACCGGGATATTTCTTGATCATCGCAGTATTCGCCAGAGGATCGCTAAAGAAGCATCAGGGAAGCGTTTTTTGAACCTCTTTGCCTACACTGGCGCCGCAACAGTCCATGCCGCAGTGGGCGGAGCTGCATCCACAACTACAGTGGATCTTTCATTTAATTACCTGAATTGGGCTAGAATGAATCTTGCCCTCAATGGTTTTGGAGGACTGGCCCATGAAACAGTTCAGGCGGATTGCATGAAATGGCTGCAGGAATCAAGGGCGGAATATGACCTGATTTTTGTTGACCCGCCAACTTTTTCCAACACCAAGAAGGAGAGACGGGTTTTTGATGTGCAGCGTGATCATGTCCGTTTGCTGGAGCTTGCAATGAAGCGGCTGGCTCCGGATGGCCTGCTCCTGTTTTCAACAAACTTCAGACGCTTTAAAATGGATGAAGTCATTGGAGACCGTTTTTCCATCAAGGATATCAGTAAGGCTTCCATTCCACAGGATTTTGCACGAAACCAAAAAATTCATAAGTGCTGGGAGATTAGTGCCTTACTCGATATAAACAGCAATAAAAAACAAGATTTTGTGGATTGAATTTTAAATCAAAATGTTACAAAGACCCACAAGGTAAAATGGCAATACTGGATACCTGTGCAAGGAAAAGTACACTCCAGTTTTTAACTCTGTATAAGAGTTAAAAACTAAATGACCAAAGAATAGCAGAGTTTAAAGGAATTATTGAAAAAGCACTGACTAACTGGAAAAAATGATGTTTGTTGAGAAGGCAGTTTTAGAAGGAAGGCAAAAGGTATTAACCTGTTCTATTTATTCTTTTTCTTCGGAAATTTCAGCAGTTTTCCCTGTTTCTTAACAGGTTGTTTCTCGCACTTGGCGCAGCCCTGACAGCCTTTATTCATCATGGATTGAATCATTTTGAGCAGACTCATCCGGCAGTCCGGGCAGAGTTGAAGAATAAGTTCCTGGTAGATATCATCAAGAAGTTCGTTTTCGTCTTTTCCGGCGATTTCAGATAGAGCCTGGGCGATTAGCTTGTCCGGATGCTTGAGATCAGGAATGGTCGAATCTTTTCCTGCAATCATTTCTGTGCGGCAATGATAAAACAGTTCTCCATCCGGAAGATCTCTTCCACATGAATCGCAATGTCTTTTATCAAAGCTTGGTGTATTTTTCATAGAAGTTTCAGTCCGTTACTACTTAAAATACCTGAAAGAAGTTTCTCGTTCAGTTGCAATGCGTACAGTTTTTCGAGATACTCTTTCTGGTCAGCCCATGGAGAGTCGCTGCCAAAAAGAAGATACTCCGGCGGATGACTGTTCAGCATCTGTTTTATTATCTTCGGAGAAAGATACTGGAGTGCAAAGGAGATTTCCATAAAAATTTCTTTACCGATGAGCAACTCTGCCACTTCATCCCATGCATCCCAGCCGCCAAAGTGAGTGGCAATCAGACGTAACTGTGGAAATTTTTTATGCAGATTGAGGATCTGGGCAGGATCAGCACAGCGCGTACGAGGAAAGGCAATGTCAAATCCGCAATGCACAACAAACAGGAGGCCGGTTTCGATTAAGGCTTCATAAAGGGGAATTAATCGTTCCTCGTCTAAAAAAAAATCCTGATAATAGGGATGCATCTTGATCCCTTTAAAACCCTGCTGGTGAACAGTGTGAACTTTTTCCACACAATCAGGGTCGGCGGGATGGATTGATGGCAGGGGAATCAGACGCTCTGAGCTGATGGCCTGCGACCAGGCAAGGATTGCATCAAACTGTTCCGGTCTGGTGGCAATGGAACAGATGACACTGCGGTCAATACCAGCTTTGTCCATTGACACGAGAAGGGATTCCACCGTCCCTGATGTGAAGGCTTTGATGTTGCCTGCATTTTCGAGGGAGGGAATAGCCTTTGCTGCAACTGCATCTGGAAAGGCATGGGTGTGAAAGTCGAGGATCATTTGTATCTCAATGCATGATGGATTCGTAAAAACTCTTTATCTTCTTCGTTGCTACGAAAATAAAATCATTTCAATGTGCCTAGTACACAGTATAATTTAAAGTTTCGGATAAAGTCGCTTTAGCTTAATGCGAGCGTTATCTGTCTTGAATTGCCAATCTACATTAGTTTGG
>DQTH01000041.1 GCA_015662865.1 Desulfocapsa sulfexigens | reverse complement strand
TTGGCTGGGGGACAGGGATTCGAACCCCGATAAGCGGAGTCAGAGTCCGCTGTCTTGCCGTTAGACCATCCCCCAGGATGTGCTACTATTGAGGTCGATTATTTAGAAAGTTTTATCGTTTATGTCAAGGAAAAACAACTGTCATGAAAAGAGCACTCCTGCATATCCAACCACCTGACTGGTGTCTCCTGACACTTCTCCTGAATCAGTATATCGAACCAGTTCTGTATGTGTAGCCCCTAATTGAAGGGCAGCCACCAGTGTGGCTGTCACCGGCATGATGCCACACATTGAAATCCGATTTTCAATAATGGATCTGTAAAGTATTGCTGGATCCATGTCTGCAAGTTTTTCCAGGGCAAAGTGGTCTTTCTGTTCGGCTGCTTCTCGTGATTCGTAATGGGTCATGTCAGAAGATGCTACAATAAGAACATCTTTCGGAGTTTTTTCGATGACCCGTGCCAAGGCATGGCCAATTTCTTCAAGTACCTGATACGAGACATGGGAGACAGCAATAGGAACAATGGAAAGATTTGGCTGTTCCATTTGCAGAAATGGAATCTGTACCTCCAGAGAATGCTCATATTGATGTGCAAGCTCATCTTTTTCAACGAAATCACTTTCCTCCAGGATGTCAGCAGCAAGATCCTGATCCACGGGAACTGATCCCATGGGCATATCCCAGATGGCAGTGGAAAGAGCAACCGGTGAACCTTTGCCTGTATGGTTGGGGCCCAGAAGAATAACAGTTTCAGGAATTTCAATTCCGGACAGAGTTTCTGCAGCAACTGCACCGGAGTAAACATATCCGGCATGCGGGGAGACTGCAGCCATTACTTTTTGTTTCTTTACAGGAGTGTTACCTGTCAGTTCCTGGATGGTAGCACGTAGAGATCTTTTATCTCCGGGATAAAACTGACCGGCAACAGCTGGTGAGCGATGGGTTTGCACGATATCAGCTCCTTTTGACACTCCATTTTGTTCCTTCCGGGCCATCTTTCAGCTCAATTCCCTGGTCAAGGAGGTTATCACGGATTTCGTCACTGCGTGCCCAGTCTTTGTCTGTTCTTGCCTGATTTCTCTGCTTAATGAGTTCTACTATTTCTTCTTCACTTATGTTGATTCTGGCGAGCATTGCAGCCTTTTTCGCTGCGAGATAGTTAGCAGCATTTTCCTGCAGGAGACCCATGATCGCAGCAAGCTTTTTTAGAGTGGCTGCCGCGTCCTGCAGCAGTTTATAGTCTTCTTCTGCGGGTGTGTCAGGGAGCTGCCTCAAGATTTTATTCATGACTTTGACAGTCTCAAAAAGGATTCCCTGGGCTTGAGCCGTATTGAAATCATTATCCATGGCCTTTTGAAATCTTTTTTCCATGGAGCCTATTTTGGCTTTATCTTTGTTGCCTGCAACTGTCTCAGTGTTTTCTGAATAGTTCGCACTCAGCCTCTCCACTGCTGCCACACATTCGTATAAGCGGTCGAGCCCTGCCATGGCGTCCTGCATGGCGGCTTCTGAGAAATCAAGGGGATTGCGGTACTGTGTTGAAAAGATAAAAAATCTGAGCACCTCAGGATGGTAATGATCAAGAATGTCCCTGATGGTTAGAAAGTTGCCAAGGGACTTTGACATCTTTTCATCACGGATGGTGACAAATCCATGGTGAATCCACATGTTCACAAACGGTTTTGCATTGGCTCCTTCACTCTGAGCGAGCTCATTTTCGTGGTGGGGGAAGATCAGATCCTGTCCGCCTCCATGGATATCAAAGGTTGTGCCCAGATATTTGCGGCTCATGGCCGAGCATTCAATATGCCAGCCTGGCCTGCCAGGTCCCCATGGGCTGTCCCAGCTGGGTTCTCCAGGTTTGGAAGCCTTCCACAGGACAAAGTCCATGGGGTTGCTTTTGTTTTCGTTCACGGAGATGCGTGCCCCGGCCTGCATGTCTTCAAGGTTTCGCCCCGAGAGTTTTCCATATTCTGAAAATGAATTCACTGAATAGTACACATCGCCTCCCGAAGGATAAGCCATGTTTTTGTCAATGAGGTCGCCGATCAGATCCACCATTTCCTGGATGTGTTCAGTGGCTTTGGGCTCCATTGTCGGGCGGTCCACCCCAAGTTTGTCCATGTCAACATAGAATTCATCGATGAAACGGTTTGCAAGTTCTTCGGTTGATGTGTTTTGTTCTGCAGCCCGGGCAATGATTTTGTCATCAATGTCGGTGAAGTTACGGATATAGGTAACTTTATTGCCAAGATAGCGCAGGTAACGGACTATCATGTCAAAGGCCAGCGCTGATCTTGCGTGTCCGATGTGGCAATAGTCGTAGGATGTGATTCCGCAGACGTAGAGCTTGATGTGGCCCGGTTCAATGGGCTTGAGTTCTTCTTTCTTTCGAGTAAGTGTATTGTATATCTTTACTGGCATAATTACGGTTCTATGATGTCTGTCAGCTGAACAGGAAGGCAGTTTGCATTTCATTGGGTTAATAAGTATAAACCCATTGATAACATAAAACCACTATGGGGAAAAGAGAAGAATGGTTGAAGACACGGGAGTAAATAAAGGAAAAATGGATATGCTGAAGGTGTGGATCCATCCTCGTGTGATTACCATGCTCTTTCTCGGATTTTCTGCTGGAGTCCCCATCCTTCTCATATTTTCAACTCTTTCAGTGTGGCTTCGGGAGGCAGGTGTAAGTCGCTCGGCAGTGACTTTTTTCAGCTGGGCAGCCCTTGGCTACTCCTTTAAATTTATCTGGGCACCACTGGTAGATAAACTGCCCCTTCCTTTTCTTACCAGGATGTTTGGTAGACGCCGTTCCTGGATGCTGCTCTCTCAATTTTCCGTGATGACTGCCATCGCCTGGATGGGATTCACCGACCCCACCAGTGGAGAGTCGAGTCTTGTTTTTATGGCGCTTGCGGCTGTGTTTCTGGGCTTTTCCTCGGCCACCCAGGACATTGTTATCGATGCGTATCGAATTGAATGTGTTGACGAATCACTGCAGGCAATGCTTGCCTCAACTTATGTGGCCGGTTATCGGATCGGCATGCTTGTGGCAGGCGCCGGGTCACTCTACATTGCTTCCTGGTTTGGCACAACACGTGAACTGTACGATGTGAGTGCCTGGCGAATGACCTATTTTATTATGGCAGGAGTCATGCTGGTCGGGGTGATTACCACCTGTGTCATTGATGAGCCTGAACAGACTGGAAAAACAGCGTATCAGTACACTGCCAGGCAGTATATTCGTTTTTTTCTTCTGTTCCTGCTTGTTGCAGCTGTTTTTGCATCCTGTTTTTTTCTTACTGCCTCTTTTGGCCAGACAGTGAAAGAGCAGCTTGCAGGAAGTGCTGGAGTTCACAGTAAGGTTGTTGGATTTTTTGTGGAAACTGTTCGTCTCTTTTTCTCTCTTACCGTGGCAGGGGGCGCTGCTTTGCTGGCAGTAAAGGCCGGATTTGCAGACAGGGATATGGTGGAAGAAAGTTATGTGGAGCCGGTGCGGGATTTTTTTGTGCGCTATGGCGGGAAAACTGCGCTGCTTCTTCTGTTTCTGGTCGGATTTTACCGGGTGTCAGATATTGTTTTAGGGGTTGTCTCCAATGTGTTTTACCTGGACATGGGATTTAGCAAAAATGTGATTGCCACTGTAACAAAGACTTTCGGCCTGCTTATGACTCTGGCCGGAGGTTTCCTGGGCGGTATGCTGACGGTTCGTTTTGGCGTGTATCGCATACTTTTTCTTGGTGGTGTTCTGGCTGCTGCCACCAACCTGCTGTTCATGCTGCTTGCCAGAAGTGGCAATGACATTACTCTGCTCACTGTGGTGATTGGGGCAGATAATCTCTGCGCGGGTCTGGCCTCCACAGCTTTTGTGGCCTTTCTCTCAAGTCTTACGAATATTTCATTTACTGCTGTCCAGTATGCCCTGTTCAGCTCTCTTATGACCCTGTTCCCCAAGCTGATTGGCGGGTATTCAGGTACCGCTGTCTCAGCCTATGGCTATGACACATTTTTTCTGATGACTGCTGCCATGGGAATTCCGGTTCTAGTTTTAGTCTGGCTTGCCGGGCGGCTTGTGACTGAACAGACCTGACTCTTCTAAATAGCTGATCAGCTTTCTATGCCCTGCCGGGAATGCATAATTTTGTAAAGATTCAAAGGAAATCCAGTGAAACTCCTGTGCCGCATGGAGAACAGGATCGGGATCAGCCTGGTAAAGACTCACCAGAAAACAGTGAAGTGTGACTTTGTAGCGTGTGTAATGATGAACAGTGGTGGTTATTTTTGATTCCACCTGCACTTTAAATTCTGTCTCTTCCAGAAACTCCCTGACAACAGTCTGTTCCGGCTTCTCTCCTTTTTCCAGCCTTCCCCCGGGAAATTCCCAGAGAGATCCCCACACATCATTTTCAAGTCGTTGCTGAATGAAGATGAGTCCGTCATGGAGTAGAAGACCTGTGGCCATCTCAATTGGAATTGTTTTTTGTCCTTTTTGGGGTACTGGGCGCTCCTGGATAATGCCATATTGCAGAGCCAGGCAGTGAGAAGAGAGAGGGCAGGCCGTGCAGTCCGGATTTTTGGGCCTGCAGATTAGAGCCCCGAGTTCCATGAGTGCCTGGTTAAAATTTCGGGCCTCTCCAACAGGGAGGAGTTCTTCAGCTTTTTGCCAGTTGAGTTTTTTGGCAGCAGGAGTTTTTTGCCTCAGCTCAATATTAAAGAGTCGTGCAAAGATTCGCTCTATGTTGGCGTCCACCACGGGAACATTACGATTAAAACTGATTGAGGCTATGGCACCGGCAGTGTAAGGGCCAATCCCCGGCAGGACCAGCAGGAGTTTGCGACTGTCCGGTATCTGTCCCTGATGTTTTGTGAGAATGAGCTTTGCAGCTTTTAAGATATTTCTTGCCCGTGAATAATACCCTAAACCTTCCCAGCATTTAAGAACCCTGTCTTCTGATGATTTGGCGAGGGTTTGAAGGTCTGGAAACTCCTTCATCCATCGTAAAAAAAAGATCGCGACCCTGTCCATCTGGGTCTGCTGGAGCATGATTTCAGAGATCCAGACCTGGTATGGATTATATGTGTGTCTCCAGGGAAGGTCTCGTTGATTTTTGCTAAACCAGTCAAGGAGTGACTTCTGGAGGCCTGTTGATACATTCATGTTATTCTATTTTAGAAAAAAGTTTCAAACAATAACACATAATACTTGCGTGAGAGAGAACAGTTTCTTAATGTAATCAGCTAAGAATGAAATAGATATTATTTTTCTTGATTATGTATAAAGCTCAGCCGTTTTTATTAGTCACCTCCGCGCAGGCGGGAATCCAGATTTCTGGTACGAAACTGGCCCCCGCCTGCGCGGAGGTGACTAATAATCGGCTTTTTGAAATTTATGCTTTCTCAGTGAGTTACCGGTACGTCGGGTGAATCTGGCGGAGTTTCATACGTAATCAGATTGTTTTTTACCTTGAATTACTGGTTTTAGTACCGTGTTAAAGGGTTAATGCGATTATGCATAAAAATGGAGGATTTTAAATGAAAAGTCTCATTGTGTATTCATCAAAAAGCGGAAATACCAAAAAACTGGCTGAGGCCCTGTATAATCATCTCAGTGGTGAAAAAGAGATTTGTGCGGTGACAGATGCCCCGGACCCTGAAGGTTATAATTTTGTTGCGGTGGGCTTCTGGCTGCAGGGTGGCCAGCCTGACCCGGCTTCTCAGAAGTTTCTGGCTAAAATTGAAGAAGAGCAGGCTCTGTATCTTTTTGCGACCCATGGTGCGGCAGTCGGCTCTCCCCATGCAGAAAATGCGATGAACAGCGCCAAAGCCATTGCTGCAAAAGGGCATGTAATTGCAACGTTTTCCTGCCCGGGTCAGGTTTCTGAAAAAGTGCTGGAAATGGCAGCTAAAAAAGATCCTCAACCTCCATGGCTTGCTGATGCTCCGGCAGCTGTTGGGCACCCGGACGAAACAGATATAAAAAATGTGGTGCGTTTGCTGGAAGAGATGGACCTGCCTTAATCGTCGTAAGCGATCACAGGTACCGCATATTAGCACGATCTCCCCTGCCCACATAGTATGGGGAAGCCTGCACGAATCTACGGCGCCTGAGATCGCTTACAGTTTTGGTATATTATATTCTGATTACGTATGAAACTCAGCCATTTTGTTTGTCATTCCCGCGGAGGCGGGAATCCAGAGGGCTGGTACGAAACTAGATCCCCGCCTCCGCGGGAATGACACCACCACGATCACTTGTAATTCTTATGTTTTACCAATACCTTATGTCTTCGCCATATGAAGTTGGCTGAGCTTTATACGTAATCAGGTATTATATTGGACTGGTTACTTGCCCAGTGACGGTTTACTAATCATCATTGTCTGGAAATAAAAATGGGGGTTTATCTTCCTTTTCTCTAATCCAGTTTAAGCCTTTCTGAATCGGGTGAAGGTGAAGGAGGCCGTCTATTGCTTTTTGTTTACCCGGAAAATCCAGCAGGCTGATACCTAGGATTATGGTAAGAAGGCCCTGGCCTGGAAGAAAAAGCATGAGAATACCTGCAGTCAGCAGGAGAGCTCCAAACGAGTAGCGCAAGATTCGCAGGAGGATGAATATTACAGGATGTTGATCCTCCAGCTTTTTATGCTCGTGCAGATGAAGAAAAAAATCGCCTTCCAATCTGTTGATAATCAATGGAATAATGAGAAGGCTCAAAAAAAAACGTGATGGTGGAGACAATCCCAAGCCATGTGAGTGCTTGGCCATATGTAGCCAGAAAGGTTTGCATGAAGGGCGATGTCACACAGAGGCGTTGGCCAGCAGCCAGAGACGCCAGGTCTCGCTTTTTCTGCGTTCTAGAAGTTTCAGCTGATTCATGGGCAATGCTGCCAGCAGTTCTTCTTCCATGGAAGGGATAAATCCCGAAATGATGTAATAGCGCGCGTGCCAGAAGTCGGGATTTTGAAAAAAATCGAGGAGTAATCCTTTGTAGAGATTCGCGACCACAAGGTCGACACTGGTGTCAGGGAGTGCTCCACGAAGATCCGTTTCAAGCACGTTAATCTGTTTTTCACAACTGTTTATCCGGACATTTTTTTCAGCAACAGCGCAGGCAAATGGATTGTTGTCGTAGGCGCGTATTTGCTGCACACCAAGTTTAGCAGCTCCCAGTGACAGCAGGCCGGTTCCGGTGCCAAGGTCAACCAGGCTCTGAATTTCATCTGAATTCGAAGTAAGGATATCGGTGATAACCTGTAGACAGAGTCGAGTGGTTGGGTGAAAGCCGGAGCCAAAAATTACACTGGGATCGAGATGGATAGGGATGTTTTCTGTGGTAGCAGTCAGCTGGTTCACTTCCCAGAGTGGGGCGACGATGAGCGGAGGGACTGAGAAAGTGGTGATGTCTAATCCTGCTTCCCAGTCCTGATAATTCAGGTTGGCCTCATATATGATTTGAGCGCCGCTCTGCCGGCAAATAGACTCAATCAGACTCTGTTTTTCTTTGTGGAAAAAAAGAATTGATGTGTCGTCTTCGATCCATGTTCCTATTAGGTCTGGATCATCTACAATTCCCAGGTCTATACGATCAAAGTTGTAGACATAGAGTTGATCATATTGAGTGTAGGGCGGTTTTAGCATAATTATTCGAGAACTGTTTCCATTGTTTTAATGTTGATCTGGACTCCCAAGGATTGGGCATTCTCGGTAATTTGGGCATTTTTTTCAATGGTTGCCCGATCAACTGCGACACCAAGACTATGGATGCAGAAATCATAAACGATCAGGCTGCGTTCCCTGGCAAGCTTTACAAGGGATGACTTCTTGACATGAACGGGTTTGGGTGGAAGTGGTTTGTAGCCAGCCAGATCTTCTTTTGCAATGTCTTCCTCCTGCAGTGATTTGACTACCTGGAATTGTGCAGATTCCCGCTGTTTTTTTCGGTATTTTTCAAGTCTTATCTCGTTTTCCCTGTCAATTCTTTTTTGTTCCAGATCTTCCAGGTTTTTTTGCAGCACTTCTTGGTCTTTTTTCTTGTCAGCCATTCCTGTTAATGAGAGGCGAAGCTCGGGGTGCTGATTCAGAAGATCTGCATATCGACGAAGGATTTCTTTTCCATTGCTGCTGATTTGATTGGTTCCCGGCTGAAACAGAATGGTATCGTTATCCTGGAGGTCTTTGAATGCTGGATCAAGCAAAAGCGGAGCATAGGAAGCCTTAATGACCGTTGTCTTAAAGCTTGCCACACTCTCTCTAAAAAGAGATTGGCCACTGTTATCCATTTGTATGCTCATGGGAAAACTGCCATTTATGTCTTTTAAAAAAGCAAGGGCCAGGGCTGTGTCGGAATTTGACGACACTGGTGTAAGGTTTCTGATGATCATCTGGCTGTTACTGACGCTTTCCGTTTTATTTTCAGTGATGTCCAAATGTAAGTCAATTGTCGCGGATTCAGGATTCACTGGTGTTGTCTTTAGCTGCTTGCGATACGAGTCAAGGGGAAAATCCGTGAGCTTCATTCTGGCACGTGCATCAAGATTTGGACGAAAAAAGGAAGCAGCCCCGGAAAGAGTAACAGGAGAATCCTCTGTGATGCCTGTTATTGTAAAGGACGAGAGACCATCACCAATGGTGTTTAGATTATTAATGCGACCTTCGAGGTTATCAATTGTTGTGCTCCAGACTGGTGAAAGTCGTCTGTCAGTAATTTTAACGGAACCGTTCAGGAAGTTGATTTTTTTTATAGCTATTGGAAATAATGTATCTTTTTGGGAATTATCCTGAAACAGGATACGCATTCCTTTTTGGATCTGTTGAAAGGGAGAGATGTACTCTCGATGCCATTGAACTTCCGGAGTGTTGAGGTGCAGTGTCTCTGCCGTTAAAGAGAAAGGAGAAAAACGACATGCTACGTTGTTTATTTCAGCAAGGTTCCATGTGGTAAGTGGCGTTTCTGGTGTATTCTGTAACAGGGTATCAGTTAAACGTAAATTCCCCTGGAAAGAGGACTCAGGATAAGAATATTTGCCTTTTCCATGGACAGTGGCCTTACTGTTATACAGGAGTGGCCATGAAGAGAAAAATGGAGCAAGAAGAGTGGTGTCAACATTTGAGAATGCAATACTGGTTTGCATCTTTGTGGGTAGAAAGCTTAACTTTCCCTGGGCCTTGATGATGCCATCCTGGGCAAGATGACCAGTAAAAGCAAAGTTGTCTGTGGCAGCCGGCTTGTCAAGGTTGTTCACCTGAAAACGAATTTTTGATATTTCAAGGCCTTTGTTTTCTGTTGTGTCAGCAGTGAGATGCAGGTTGCCGGAAAAATCGATACCTTTTATTCGAGCACCATTTTGATCTGAAAAAAGATGTGTGAACAGCGGAGGCAGTTTATTGGTGTACAGATTCAGGTTTGAATTTTTAAGGAAAATATTGCCAAGATTATATCGGCCATCTATCCTGTCAATACGGGTAAAGCGGACGGAGTCTGCTGTAAGCCATGTGTTATTCTGATGAGTTAGCTGCAGGTTCTGCAGTTGCAGCATTCCATTGTTAACAGCATAAGCAACGGATTGTTTTCTAAAAGGAATAAGGACAAGGTCGCCTGAAAACGTTGCTGTTCCTTCTGTTGATTCTTTTGCTGTTGGTGTCAGGAAATCTAAAAATGCTGCTGCAGGAAAGTCATTGATCAGCAATTTTCCATGGGCTTTATCAGCGTCTGAGAATTTTCCCTGCCAGGAAAAGGAGCCTTTGTCTTCAGCTTGTCTTCCGCTTAAGTAAACGGTTCCGGAAGTCTTTGTTGAACTGTAACCTTTAATGGTCAACTCAAGGGAGTCCCATTGTGAATTGCCTGTTTTCTTCCCTTCATTATCCAGAATGGTAAGTCGTCCCTGATCAATCAAAAGAAGATCAATGTCAATTTTATTCCGGCCGGTATCTTTTCTTTGGAGCCTTGAAAAAAGTTTTTGAATAACAGCACTGACCTGTTCTTTTTTTCCTATTAAATGTAGCTCTTTGGCAACACCGCTTTTAAATAACAACTGTCTGCTGATTGGAGCATATTCCGCCTCTACCCGCATTGCCGGAACAGAAATCCTGAAATCATCATGTTTTTCCTGCAGCTCAACATTTGCAGCAGTCAGGTTGATGTCGATGCTTAGGCGATTACCCTCTTTTTTGAATGGAGCAAAGGAAACCTGTAATTTAATGTTTGCTTTTCCCTTTAACAAGGTCAATGGAAATTTTTCGGGAAGGTAGGAAAAATATGGAACAAGATCAAGGGATTCTATCGAGGCTGAAAGCTGAGCCTGGAATCCCTGGCTTTCATTGAGATGCTCAGCTTTTCCGCTAAGTTGTATATGGCTGCCGTTAATAATGGCCGAAAAATGGGGCTGAATATATGTTTTTGATTGGAAAGAAAAGTTAGAGAGTGTCGGAATGGCAAGCTGCAGCTGCTCAACTGTGTGTTTTTTTACTGTTACCTGATCTTCAAAAAGAATCCGTCCCTCTGTGATATCAATATTATTTAGAGAAAAGAGAAAAGGGAGTGAGGAAAAGTTTATTATTTCGCCCTGCTGTTGCGCATTTGAGAATCTGGAAAGGGCTGGAATATTATAACTTTTATCTTTATAGCGGGTGAGATTGAGTTGCAGGCCTTTAATCGTCAGTCGGTCGCAGACGAAAGTGTTTCGGATCAGGGAAGTTAGGTCAAAATCAATCATAATGGATTTGACCTGCAAGAGTGCTTCGCTGGCGGCAGCTGGCTCCTGAATGTCAGCTTCAATCTGTTCCAGGGTGAGCTGGTAATTGACGGGATTGAGCTGGACCTTTTGTATGGCAAGTGAGAGGCCCGTTTTGTTTTTTACATATTGTGGCAGGTATTTTTTTATGGCTACGGGGACAACGTAAATTGTCGTGAGAAAATATGATGCAAGCAGAAATAAAATAATCGCCGCAATTACAGGAGATTTGCTGTTTTTCTTTTCCTTCTTGCGTGGAGGGTCTGTTTTTCTGGAGACTAACTTGTTCTGCTTTGCCGGAGCGGAAACAGACTTGTCTGCATCAATTGTTATGGAGCCGTAACGATCAGGCATAAAAATAGATGGGGGGTAGAAACGCTTTTACTTGCATCTGTACTCAAAATTGCAATAGAATTTAAGAGAGTAGCCAATTTTAAAATAAATTTTTTTCAGGAAACCATTTTAAAATTCACCTCTGTCGCTGAGACCAGAAAAGAGAATAACAAAAAACTCCAAACAACATAACAAAAAATTGAAAAATAATGGATATTCGTCGTAAGATCATCTTGTCTCTTTTCCTTACTTCATTTTTTCTGGGGGTGGGGACAGTGGGTTATGTGGTTATTGAGCATTATACTCCTCTGGAGGCCATTTATATGGCAGTTATCACTATTACCACAGTGGGATATGGCGAAATTCATGCTTTGTCTGAGGCCGGTCGGGTCTTTACGATATTTCTTCTTCTTTTTGGGGTGGGGAGTCTGGCCTTTGCTGCTCACGCCTTTACTGAATCAATGATAGCACGGGCATCAAGCCCGGTAAGGGGGAAACGTGTCATGGGAAAAAAGATAAGCCGCCTGAAAGGTCATACAATTATATGCGGACACGGCAGGGTTGGCGGGGCGGCAGCAGATCACCTGGCACAGTCCGGAAGAAGCTTTGTTATTCTCGAAAACTCTATAGAAAAGAGTAATTACCTTCGAGAGCATGGGGTGTTATGCATAACAGGAGATGCAACCAGTGAAAAAACTCTTATTTCAGCAGGCATAAAATCGGCAGGTTCTCTTCTGGCGCTTCTTAATTCAGATCCTGATAATCTGTTTACTGTTCTTACTGCCAGAGAACTGAATCCAACTTTGCACATTGTTGCCCGTTCAGAATCGGCTTCCGCGGAATCAAAAATTCTCCGTGCCGGTGCTGATTCAATTATATCACCATACGCTTCTGCGGGAAGAAGGGTAGCAGATAAAATCATGGTTAAATCCAGGAAATATTATCCAGGAACAGCAATAGAAGCTGCCGCATTGCCGGATTCACAGTTGAAGTGGATTGAAGTCAATGAAAAGACAGGTCTTATTGGTCATGCAGTTGCCGCCGCAGCCAATTTTGTGGGAGCTAATATTCTGGGAATTCGTCGGGGTGGTAAAGATTTTCTTGCTCCGACACCTGATTTTCAATTGGAAACCGGAGACAGATTACTGGTTGTGCCTGTGGATATGGCAGCTGTGGATGATGTTCCTCCTGAACAACCGCCAAAAATAGTACTCGTAGATGATAACCCTGTTATACGCAGACTTTATACCCGTCTGTTTCAAAAAGCCGGATTTAATATCATAACATCCTCAACAGGAAGGGAAGGATATAAGCTTATTCTTCGTGAGCAACCTGATGCTGCGGTTGTGGATCTTTTGCTGGAGGATATTTCTGGCCTGGAAGTTTGTGAATTTGTTCGGGCAAGTGAAGACGGGCAACAGGTGAAACTCTTTCTGTTTACCGCTGACGAGAGGGATGAAGTTCGTGAAAATGCCATTAAAGTCGGTGTGGATGTGGTGGTGCTGAAAAGCCCTGATGCTGCAGAGATAATTAACCTTGTGCGTGATGAAATTGCAGCTGGCGAACAAAGATAAAGTAAATAAAAAAATAATTGAAGTTTCAAAAAGTTTTTTTGGATAAAGTGCTTAAACTTGTGTAGTATAAAGGAAAAGTTTCTGATTGTTCTCCTCATTTTCTGTTGTGTAAATTCGAATGCTTGAAAGTCTGAATATTCTCCGCTGGCAGGATATCCTTGATATTCTGATTGTGGCATTTATCATCTACCAGCTCATGTCCATAATACGTGGAACACGTTCTGTACAGATGGTACTGGGGTTGATTGTCGTGGGTCTGGTTTATTTTATGGCCTCCATCCTTGATCTTGTCACTGTGCAGTGGCTACTGAGAAACTTCCTTAGTTCCCTGCTTCTTATAATCATAATTGTTTTTCAGCATGATATCCGCCGGGCTCTTACGCAGGTTGGAAAATCTCCTTTTCAGAGGAGTATAGGGATTGCTGAAAAAGATTTGGATGAAATTATTCGTGCTGTTTTTTACCTGGCCAAACGGCGAATTGGTGCTCTGATTGTTATTGAAAGAGAGACAGGTTTACGTGAATTCATTGAATCCGGTTTCAAGCTCAATGCCAATCTCAGTAAAGAACTGCTGATTTCAATCTTTATGCCAGTCTCTCCACTACATGACGGTGGGGTGATAATTTATAAAGGTCGGATCCAGACGGCAGGGTGTATCCTGCCTCTTTCTCAAAATCCATACATCAGTAAACGTTTTGGCACAAGACATCGCGCAGCAATAGGACTGTCTGAGGAAACTGATGCTGTAACCATTGTGGTGTCTGAAGAAACGCAGGAGATTTCTCTGGTACAGCATGGTGCTCTTACAGCCATGCATGATGAGCTGACTCTCACCAATACTCTTCGAACAATTTTTCTTCCAAAAGACAGTACCGGCACGGGCTGGAAGCAGTGGATGAACAAGTCATGAGTATCTTTAACTATAAACACTGGATGCAGCTTTCACCAAAAGACTGGGTGTTGCGGATAATTTCGTTGGGCCTGGCCATTGTGCTCTGGTATTTTGTGGGTGGCGAAGATATTGTGAACAAGAATGTTCTTGTCCGTGTAGAGGTGATTAACCTACCACGCGATCTGGTGATTTCCAATCAGTTCAAGAAAGAAATTGAAGTGTCTGTAAGTGGCCCTCGCAGTCTTGTTCTTGATATTGAAAATTTAGCTATTTCCCGCCAGATAGATCTTGCTAAAGCGACACCTGGCACCATGGTGATTGATAATAATAACGACGATATTCCTGTACCACGTGGAGTAAATGTCCTGCGTATCCAACCTAAAAGCGTTATTCTTTCATTGGACAAACTGATTCAAAAGCAGTTGGAGGTCAACCCTGTAACCATCGGAAATGTCGCACCTGATTATGTTTTAAAAGAGATCCGAATGGAGCCTGATTCGATTTCCATTACCGGTCCGGAGACTGTTCTGTCACAATTTGAGGTTTTGCGCACCAAAGAGATTGATATTGGAGGCTTGAGTGCCTCTACCCAAAAGCAGATTCCTCTGGAACTTGATCCGGTTATTGTTGATTTAATCGGTGCAACCACAGTAACTGCAGATTTGGTAATCCAGGTAAAAACTGTAAAGAAAAAGATTCCGAACTTTCCTGTTGAAGTAATCATAGACGGGGTGAAGCAGAGAGTAACACCAGCAAAAGTCTCTATTACTGTGGCATTACCCAAGACTCTTATTCGTAAGAAAGTGGATCTGAACTCTTTGTTTAAGGTCACAGCAACAGATGAAGAAAATGATGGACAAATGCAGGTTAAGGTAACTCCCACAAAGAAATTCAGTAATCCTATTCAGATTCTTAAGATTGATCCACAGGTTGTGACACTGATTGCAGAACCGGGTCAGCAAAATACAGATAAAAAATAATTATTACACGATATAAGGCACATAATATGAGAAAATTATTTGGAACAGATGGAATACGAGGGGTGGCAAATATCTACCCAATGACCACCGAGATTGCCATGCAGATTGGACGTGCCATTGCCTTTATCGTGAAGAATAGAAATGGTCGGCATAGAATTGTGATTGGCAAGGATACCAGGCTGTCTGGTTATATGATCGAAAATGCACTTGCTGCAGGGATCTGTTCAATGGGTGTGGATGTGTTACTGGTCGGGCCTTTGCCTACTCCCGGGATTGCCTTTATCACGACTTCCATGCGAGCTGATGCCGGTGTTGTGATTTCCGCTTCCCACAATCCTTTTCAGGATAATGGCATCAAAATCTTTTCCCATGATGGATTCAAACTGCCGGATGCGCTGGAAGCAGATATCGAAGATCTCATTTTCTCCCAGAAGATGGCTGCACTCCGGCCGGTTGCTGAAGAAGTCGGCAGGGCAAAGCGTCTTGATGATGCCAAGGGCAGATATATCGTTTTTTTAAAGAATATTTTTCCAAAAAAACAGAGCCTTGATGGCATGCATATTGTGCTGGATTGCGCCCATGGTGCAACTTATAGCGTTGCTCCCAAAGTGTTTGAAGAGCTTGGCGCAAAGGTAACAACGCTTGGCGTGGAGCCCGATGGCAAGAATATAAACCACAAATGCGGTGCCTTGCATCCGGAGCTAATGGCTGCAAAGGTCAAAGCAACTGGAGCTGATATTGGCTTGGCACTGGATGGCGATGGAGACCGGTTGATTGTCTGTGATGAAAAGGGCAAGGTGGTGGATGGCGATCATATTATGGCTGTCTGTGCCCAGGATTTGATGAAAAAGAGGAAGTTAAAGAAAAAGACGCTTGTGACCACAGTAATGTCAAATATGGGCCTGGAAGTTGCCATGAAGAAAATGGGTGGTAAAATGGTTCGTACCCAGGTTGGTGACCGCTATGTGGTAGAAGAGATGCGTAAAAAAGGTTACTCCTTTGGTGGAGAACAGTCTGGTCACCTTGTTTTCCTCGACCACATTACAACAGGTGATGGAAATCTGGCAGCACTACGTCTTCTGGGGATTATGCAAAAAAGAAATAAGCCAATGTCCGAACTTGCAAAAGCAATGGAGTCCTATCCGCAGGTTTTGAAAAATGTACGAACTGCCGGGACTGTGGATCTTGACTTGGTTCCTGATTTTCAGAAAACCGTCAGCAAAATGGAAAAGAAACTTGGCAAGAAAGGCCGCATCCTTGTCCGTGCTTCCGGCACTGAACCGGTGATTCGTGTGATGGTGGAAGGGGAGAGCAAGAAGACTATCAACCGTATGGCTGACGAACTTGGGGATATGATT
>DQTH01000163.1 GCA_015662865.1 Desulfocapsa sulfexigens | reverse complement strand
TCAACACTAAAGTTGACCCTGTGTCATCTTTTATGAAGGATCGTTTTTGCTCTCTCCCTCACTCAGCGACCGCGGCAAACTACTCAATCAGCTACGCCCTGTCAATGGAAATTATCGATAAAAAGAAAAGAATAATGTATTTAACAGGAATCCCTTGATATAGAGGGGTCTAACTGAAAAAAATGTATTTGACAGATGTGAACAGGAGTGTGGCAGCCAGAATGGTTTTGATGATTGTCGCTGGAAAAAAACGTTGAGCCCTTGCTCCAAGGTAGATTCCTATCACTCCTCCCAGGCCAAAAAGCAGTCCGAGACGGTAGTCTGGAGCAATTTGCTGTGCTGAGGCAAATGATGAAGTTGAAAGAACCTGAAAGAAGATGACACCCACTGCCGAGGTGATGAATGTGCCCATGAGACTGGCACCCGCGACAGTGTGCACCGGCAACTTGAATATCGTTACAAAGAATGGGGCGATGATTGCGCCTCCGCCAATCCCATAGATGCCGCCAATAAGGCCGACTATGAGACTCAGGCAGATAACAGACCATGTGTTGATCTGATATTTTTCACCATTAAAACTATATTCAAGGGATTTCAGGTTGAGCTTGGTGTCACTTATTATAAACTTATTGGAATTATGTGTGTTCTTAGCTGTTTTTTGGGGAGTGGCGGCGTTTCGTTTTGCTATGTCAAGACAGAGTTTGACACCTATATAGAGAAGAACCAGCCCCACAAACATTTTAAAGGCTCTGGGCGAGGGGAGGTACAGGATTCTTATCAGGACTCCACTGAGAACGCCAGGCAGTGTGCCGATAACCACCAGTAAGGTGAGTGGCCAGAGCATTCGTCCTTCTTTAATGAAACGGTATATGCCGCCGGGTATGGCTATAATATTAAACAGGTGGTTGGTGCTGCTGACTGCAGGGCTGTTAAAGCCAAGGAATGAAACCTGAAAAGGAAGCAGCAGGAATGCTCCGGATACTCCTGCCATGGAAGTGAAGAAAGAAATGACGCATGCAACCAGTGGCGGAATGAAAGGAGAAAGCTCAATGTCAGCCACCGGAAAATACATAAGTTACCTCTTATTATTGATAAGCCCTTAGAAAGTTAAAATTTAAGATGGATTTGTAAAAAACTTCATATTCAAGGCGAGAAAAAAACAAATCATTTCGGCGTACCAACGTACGTTGAAATGATTTGTTTTTTCCAGCAACGAAGAAGATGGAGAGTTTTTCCGAATCCATCATTATTCATTAACCCATTTTTCTAGAGTTGCGATTATTTTTTTTGCCTGCTCAGCGCTGGAAATATTAAACTTTGATTTGGGAAGATATTCTCCGTTGCGTTTCTGGTAACGTCTGATGGTAAACATCTCTTTACCAAATTCATTTTTGGCACGACTCCAGTTCTGGTAACGAAAAATAATTGTCGCCCAAGCTCCTTTGGTCAGGATATCCTTATCCAGTTCTTTAACCAGAACCTGTCCGTCTTCTTCGTATTGTATGGTTATATCATTTACATCACTGCTCATTGTTGTCTCCAGGGTAACTGGTCTGAAATTGAGTTGATATTTTTAATCGGATTATGCAAACACATCCTGGCTAAAAAAGAAAGAGAGAAAGCGTATGGAGATACACTTTCCCTCTTTTTGTCATCAGGCTAAGGGGGTGATTTCAGGCCATGTCTTAGTTGGAACTGAAGACAAGTCTGCCGTTTTCGGTGGCCACTTCAATGGAACTGCCTTCCGGAAAGCTCCCTTCGAGGATTTCCATGGCCAGGGGATCTTCCAGATGCCTTTGGATCGCCCTTTTAAGAGGCCGTGCACCAAAGAGTGGATTGTAGCCACTATCCACCAGAAAACCTTTTGCATTATCAGTAATATGAAGAGAAATTTTCATCTCTGTCAATCTCTTCTTCAGCCGTTCCAGCTGAATGTCGATGATGGCTGACATGTCATCTTTGGAGAGGCTGTGGAAGAGTATTGTTTCATCTACCCTATTGAGGAATTCCGGTTTGAACTGCTGGTGCAGGATTTCATCAATCTGATTGCGGATGACTTCTTCACTTTCATGATTTTCGGCCATTTTCATGATCAGATCACTTCCAAGGTTAGAAGTCATGATCATGATGGTGTTTCTGAAATCAACGGTCCTGCCCTTGCCGTCTGTCATTCGGCCGTCATCCAGTACCTGCAGGAGGACATTGAAGACGTCCGGATGAGCTTTTTCAATTTCATCCAGTAAAATTACTGCATAAGGACGTCTGCGCACAGCTTCAGTGAGATAGCCCCCTTCGTCATAGCCCACATATCCTGGGGGCGCTCCAATTAGCCTGGCCACAGAGTGCTTCTCCATGAACTCAGACATGTCAATACGGATCATGGCCTGCTCAGAATCAAAAAGAAAATCAGCAAGACTCCTTGCAAGTTCTGTTTTTCCGACACCTGTGGGGCCAAGAAAGATAAAAGAGCCCAAAGGCCTGTCCGGATCCTGTAACCCGGCGCGGGCACGTCTGACAGCATTCGAGACAGATTTGATTGCCTCTTTTTGTCCGATAACGCGTTTGGATAGTTCGCCTTCAGCGTGCACAAGCTTGTCCTTTTCGCCTTCCAGCAGTCTGTCTACTGGGATACCTGTCCATTTGGCAACAACTGCTGCAACATCCTCGCTGCTCACCTCTTCTTTGAGCATGTGATGCTCTTCCTGAATTTCTTGGAGTTTGGCATTGGCATTATCGAGTGTTTTCTGTAACTCCACAATCTTGCCATACCTGATCTCAGCAGCTTTGCTCAAGTTTCCTTCACGTTCTGCCTTTTGTTCTTCCACTTTGGCTTCATCAATGTCAGCTTTAGCCTGGCGAATAGACTGGATCATGTCTTTTTCAATCGTCCATTGTCCTTTAAGGGATGTGAGGCTGTCGTTGAGTTCTCCAAGCTTTTTGTTTACTTCTTCCAGCCTTTCCTTGGATGCCTTGTCTTTTTCTTTTTTCAAGGCTTCTTTCTCAATTTCGAGTTTGATTTTGATCCGTTCAAGGCTGTCAATTTCTGCAGGCATGGAATCAATTTCAATGCGCAGTTTTGAGGCAGCTTCATCAATGAGATCAATGGCTTTGTCTGGCAGAAAGCGATCAGTAATATATCTGCTGGATAATGTTACAGCAGCCACTGTTGCAGAATCCTGAATACGGACGCCGTGATGCAGTTCGTACTTTTCTTTGATACCGCGGAGAATGGCAATTGTGTCTTCTTCGCTGGGCTCCTGGACCAGAACCGGCTGGAATCTTCGTTCCAGAGCTGCATCTTTTTCTATATATTTTCGGTACTCATCAAGGGTGGTGGCACCAATGCAGTGCAGTTCGCCTCGGGCAAGGGCGGGTTTGAGCATATTGGAGGCATCCATTGAGCCTTCTGCGGCTCCCGCGCCAACAAGGGTGTGAATCTCATCAATAAAGAGAATGATTTCACCAGCTCGTTTTTCCACTTCTTTGAGCACGGCTTTCAGTCTGTCCTCAAATTCTCCTCTGTACTTGGCGCCGGCGATCAGAGAGCCAAGATCCAGTGAAACAACCTGCTTTCCTTCAAGTGTGGCCGGGATGTCGCCATTAACAATCCTGAGAGCCAGACCTTCGGCAATGGCAGTCTTTCCAACACCGGGTTCACCGATAAGGATAGGGTTGTTTTTTGTGCGTCTGGAAAGTACCTGTATGATTCTTCGGATCTCTTCGTCCCTGCCGATAACCGGATCAAGTTTTCCCTGTCTTGCGTCATCGGTGAGATTTCGGGCATATTTTTCAAGTGCCTGGTATTTTTCCTCAGGGTACTGATCGGTCACCCGCTGGTTGCCGCGAATTGTTGTGAGCGCATTCAGAAAGGCCTTTTCGTCAATTCCCATCTGCTTGAGCATTTTGGCACAGGCAGAATTTCCATCTTGAAGGATGGTTAAAAACAGGTGTTCCTGGCTGACAAAATCATCTTGCATCTGGCTTGCAGTGCTAAGCGAATTGTCTATTATTTTTCGCAGTTCGTTTGACAGGTATGCCTGGCCTGCGCCGCCTCCGCTTACTTGGGGAATGTTTTTTATGAGCTTGTCGGTCTCCATGAGAACCATGGAAGGGTCTACACCCATTTTCTGGAGTACCGGTACAACAACACCCTCCGGCTGTTCCAGAATGGCTTTAACCAGATGAGCAATTCCGATTTCCTGGTTGTGGTTATTTTGGGCAAGCAGTTGCGCGGCCTGTATGGCCTCCTGGGATTTAATGGTAAACTTATCAAATTGCATTTTTCTCCTCCCTGTTTTTCTGCGTATGAATAATTAAGAAAATATCGTTAAACCAAATAACTAAATCTGATTGTATGTATCATTTCATAGGGGAAAATAAGGACGGAAAAAGGATGTGTCAAGTTTTTGGCAAGGTTTTTGCAAAGAAAAAGATAGTAGAGAAAAAAGCAGAAAGAAAGTGGAGGAGGGGGAAGTGACAACAGGTGAATCCCGGAGTCGGGATTCACCTGTTGTAAAAGCTAAATCAGATCAGCCGCAGCCGCCAGATCCGCAGGATCCTGAACTGCATCCACCACCGCCAATGGAGTTGGTGGAAGTAATTCCAAAACCTGAACGAGGTCCAGCGTCGATAAATTCAACACGAATGGCACCGCAGGTGTTCATAAGCCCTTCTTCAACCAGAAAAGTGAGATCATCCTGGTCATAAACATTGTCGTTGTCTTTTGGCTCATCCAGAGCCAATCCCAATGAAGGGCCAGCTCAGCCGCCCTGCATCAAGGCAATACGCAAGGCTGAACTGATATTGTTCTGCTCCAGATATTCCTTGAGTTTTTCTATTGCCTGGTCTGTTGCTGTGAAATCAGACATAAAACCCTCCTTAAAAAAATAAAAAAAAGTAACAAAGGAAGAACCTTTGTTTGTTTACCGGTAGTCAATATAGTAATGTAACCGTGACACTATAGTAAATTGTTAATCATTTATGAAAATGATCTCATACAAACATAATAACTCGCGAAGAGAAGTCAATCTCTGTTTGTGGAAATCATTCTCAAAGGAGCTGTCCACCCTTTTGTATACTATACTCTCAACTACTTAAATCATTGTTTACCGGCAAGTTTTTTAACGTATATTGCAATAGTTACATGCTGAGTCAAAAATGTGAAGGGAAAAGGTTTTTCTATGAAAAAAATAGTGATTTCCACCGGAGGTGGTGATGCCCCAGGCCTTAATGCAGTAATATATGCAGTGGTTCATGCATGTTATAGACGTGGCTGGGAAGTATATGGCAGTCGTAGCGGCTACAAAGGGTTGCTTGACATGGATGAACTGGTTCGTCTTGATGTTGAGGATGTGGCAGAAATTTATTCCACAGGAGGAACTATTATCGGTTCCACTAATAAGGGCGATCCCTTTGCCATGCCTGTTGAAAACCTGGCCGGTGAGATCAGGTTCGTGGACGTTTCCGACAAGATAGTAAGTAATTTCAAAAGAATGTGTTTTGACTGTCATATCGCCATTGGTGGAGATGGAAGTCTTGAAATAGCCCGCCGCTTCGCTGAAAAAGATATGCCGGTTATTGGCGTTCCAAAAACCATCGATAATGACCTCGAAGCAACGGACGGGACCTTTGGGTTTGACACTGCAGTGTCCACTGCAACAGAGGCTTTGGATAAACTTCACTCAACTGCCAAGTCCCATGACCGGGTCATGGTTGTTGAAGTGATGGGAAGAGAAGCAGGCTGGATTGCGCTTTACTCCGGTATTTCAGGAGGAGCAGATGCCATTTTAATCCCTGAAATTCCTTTTGATATGGAAAAAGTCTGTGAAAAGATTATGGACAATGCACTCCATGAAAAGGATTATGCAATAGTTGTGGTTGCCGAAGGAGCGTCCGCCGCCGGAGGCGAAACAATCAGTAAGGGAAAAGGAGAAGTGGGTCGTAGCGAAGTTCTTCTTGGCGGAATTGGAGAATGGGTGGCATCTGAAATTCGATCACGGACAGGGAAAGATACAAGATCGCTGGTTCTTGGGCATTTGCAACGGGGTGGCTCACCAACCACGTTCGATCGTTTGCTAGCCATGCGTTTTGGCGCTGCAGCTGTTCGGATGGTCGAAGAGGGAAGCTTTGGTCATATGGTTGCCCTGACTTCATCTCATATGAGTTCTGTTCCTTTGGCAGATGCTGTGAAATCGAGAAAAATGGTTGATTTGAGCAGTGACAAAGTTCTCACTGCCAGAGAAATTGGTATCTGTCTCGGGGATTGAAAGTGGAAACGAAGCTGGAGAAAGAGAACATGAATCCTTTTCTAAGGATTTATGACAGGCTTTATGCTCATTTCGGTCCCCAGAGCTGGTGGCCCGGAGAAACCCCTCTTGAAGTGATGGTGGGGGCAGTCCTGACTCAGAATACCAATTGGACAAATGTGGAAAAGGCCATCGATAATCTCAAAGCCGGAGGACAGTTTTCTTTTGCCGGTTTGCATAGTATGCCCCAGGAGTTACTCGCCGAACATATTCGACCTTCCGGATATTATAATATCAAGGCCGGCAGATTGAAAAATCTGTTTCAGATGATAGTTGATGAGTATGAAGGAGAGCTGGAATTTCTTTTTTCTGACAGTTTGGAGGACAGTCGGGAAAATCTTTTGAAAGTGAAAGGCGTTGGACCGGAGACTGCTGATTCAATTCTTTTGTATGCAGCAGAAAAGCCAATTTTTGTAATCGATACTTATACTCATCGTATTTTTTCGCGTCATCAGCTGGTCGAAGAGGATACCGATTATTTTAATCTGCAGCAGGAGTTTATGGATAGTCTACCCGAAGATGTCTCTCTTTTTAATGAGTATCACGCCCTGATTGTTGCTGTGGCAAAGAAGTTCTGTAAAAAGACCAATCCGCGTTGTAGTGAATGTCCACTGCATGGTGTGGAGGAGCAGTAACTAGAGGCGATAAAATTCTTCTATCCCTTGATATTTAAAAGACTCTCCATCATTTCATCAGCGGCCTCTACGGTTTTCATATTGGCCTGATAGAAGCGGACATTTAACTGTGATTCGGGAAGTTCCTCCGCCAGATCTACATTTGAAAGCTCAACGGCTTCTGTTCCTTCACTGGTTTCTTCAAGTCGTATCATTCCCGGCTTATCCACTGTTTCCACCGAGGCTTTTACTCCCTGGGGGGCCTGGCTTGACAGGGTAACCCGTGTCTTTTTAAAACCTTCGGATGACACATTGGCAATATTATTGGCGTTGGATTCTATTTTGGTTCCAAATGCCTGCATTCCTGATAATGCAGAATTGAAAGCTGGTATCATTGCTTCACCTTTTACGAAATGGTTTTATGCTTTTTAAGGTCATTTTTCAACATTGTCACTCATGGTATGCGATAATAATGCCATTATTTGTCACTGATCGTTCCCTACAGGTTCTTTCTTTTAACATTCTGTATTTACAGTAAATGTTTGCCAGGATGGACGCCGAGATATTTAACCCTACGTTGTAAAGAAAGCTCGTAAAGGTTGTTTGATTACCTTTTTGAAATTCAGAGCTGGTCAGGATCGGGATTGTTCTCAATCTTATTTCTGATTACGTAGTCGGCCCTGAGAAAAGGACCAAGATGCTGATATAAAAAGAAAATATCTCAAAATAGTAGTGCTGAAGTTGCAAGCATATGGTAGTATTCCTC
>DQTH01000228.1 GCA_015662865.1 Desulfocapsa sulfexigens | reverse complement strand
TTTGGCATTACTGGTAGCGTTGTCGGGTTGATTTCCATGCTAGGCGGTATTGGAGACACTTCCATCATACTCCAGGCAGTCCCTGTTGCACTTACTTCAACACTCTATGGTATTGTCGGCGCCAATTTCTTTTTTCTACCTTTCGCTGCTTTCCTGCGGGAACGTACCAATCAGGAACTGCTGCTGCAAAAAATTATCCTGGAAGGTGTTATTGCCATTGATTCTGAATTGAACCCCATCATTCTCAAAACCAAGCTGGAGTCCTTTGTGACCCCATCTGACCGTCAGGAAACATTAGTCTCCTACCAAAAACTGAAGGAGCGTTTCAATATTTCCGCCTGAGAAGTTTGATGGATTCGCAAAAAACTCCATCTTCTTCGTTGTACGCCCGAGGGAAGTGCCCTAGGGGTGCAAAAATCAAATCATTTCCCGTACCCTAGTACGCTGAAATTATTTGATTTTTACGCGCTTCGAATATGGAGTTTTTTACAAATCCATTTTAAATTTCAACTAATTACGAGTCCATCAAGTTTACTTGCTTTTTCCGGAATTAAAACTCGTTAATTTTAATCTTTCGATGTACATTGTCTGAGTGAGAGTGGTACTTCCATCTCTTACTCAGACACCCCCTGCAGTTTCCCACACTTCATTCTGTACAGGAGAAAGATTTTGAACCTTCATTCACACAAACTGTTTTACCCTATCATGCTGGTTTTCCTTTCAGGCTGCGCAGCATCGACCATTGACAGTGCTGTCCAAAAAGGTGCAACAGCCCTGAACACCCAGGATATTTTTTCTCTGGTTTCCAACAACACACTCCATCTTGTGTCTTCAGATTTTGACGCCTATCTCTTTTTCAGTGAGAATGGTGCATTGTCTGCAAAATCTGTCGTTGCCAACAATCTCGATTACGGTTCCTGGGATATCAAAAGTGACGACAAAATCTGCATAAATTACAGTGTGTGGTATTACGGCGATGTTAACTGCTATACCACCTACAAAGAAGCCGGCAAAGACCAATACCTGCTTTTCACAGATAATGGTTCGCTTGCCTATAGTGCCAGTGCCTCTGCCGGCAATTCGAAACATCTTAAAATAAGATCAAAAAAAGAAACAAAGACTGTCTTTGTTCGTTCCAGCCTGAGTAAAGGAGAGACTGGGGAGAGCGTATCTTCTACTTCAAATGTTTCAGCACCAGCAGTTGAACCGGTTGTCACCAACAGCGGTTCAGGAGCCACTCAGGAAGAAGTAAAACACACTGTCAAGCACATGGCACAAGACTGCCCCGGCTGTAATTTTGAGGATGGTGATCTCAGAAAAGCCAACCTCATTGAAGCCAACCTCAAAGGTGCAAACCTTCGAGGGGTAGATCTCAGCCGTGCGAATCTTCGACGAGCCAACCTTGAAGGGGCAGATCTATCCGGTGCCACTCTTCTCAGCACCAACCTGCCTGGCGCCAACTTAAAAAACGCCAATCTTTCAGGTGCCGACCTCACCGGATCAAACCTCATCCGAGCGGATTTTACCGGTGCAGATCTTAACAATGTAATACTTGACAACACCCTCCAGGAGGGTGCCAAGGGACTGAAATAGACTCATGAGCGCAGGTTTCACTCACCTCCATCTCCACTCTCAGTACAGCCTTCTCGACGGAGCCATCCGTATTCCAGACCTTCTTGCAAAATGCAAGGAGTATGAAATGGATTCGGTGGCCATGACCGATCATGGTGCCATGTACGGCGCCCTCGAATTTTATCTGAAAGCCAAGGCCAAAGGCATTAAACCCATTGTCGGCTGTGAATTCTATATTGCACCGGGTAAACGCTCGGACCGTGATGCCAGTGCGCCCACAAAGGCCTATCATCTTGTTCTGCTTGCCATGAACTACACAGGCTACCAGAACCTGATGAAGCTTGCAGGTATTGCCCAGTTTGAAGGATTTTATTCCAAACCCCGAATTGACATGGAGGTGCTGGCATTACACTCTGAAGGATTGATCTGCCTCAGCGCCTGCCTGCACGGGGAAGTCCCCTGGCTCGTCGTGCATAAAGGGATTGATGCTGCAAAAAACAAGGCTTTGGAGTTACAAAAAATCTTTGGTGACAGGTTTTACCTGGAAATCCAGAAGAACTCCATTCCAGAGCAGAAAACTGCCAATGAGGGTCTTATTAAAATCGGATCAGAACTTGGTATCAAACTCGTTGCCACCAACGATTGCCACTATCTGAACCGCGAAGATGCTCACGCCCATGAAGTTCTACTCTGTATCCAGACCGGCAAAACCATCACTGATCCCAAACATTTTCGCTTCTCCTCTGACACCTTCTATTTCAAATCGCCCGAGGAGATGAAAAAGAGCTTCAAGGCTCATCCTGAAGCAATTGCCAATACCATAGAAGTAGCTGAGCGCTGCAACCTTGAAATAGACCTTGGTGATTATCACTTCCCTGAATTTCCTGTCCCGGAAGGCCAGACCCTTGAATCCATGTTTGTTGATGCCTGCTGGGAAGGGCTCAAGGATCGTTTCGAAGCCATGCGTGGCGCCGGCACGTTTAATAAGGAAGTTGAGATACAGTATAAAAAACGGTTGGAATTTGAAATCGGTATTATCAACTCAATGGGCTTTCCAGGCTATTTCCTCATTGTTGCCGACTTTATCAACTGGGCCATAGATAACGATATCCCTGTGGGCCCTGGCCGTGGCTCAGGTGCCGGCAGCCTTGCCGCATACTGCATGCGCATAACCAATATTGACCCGATCCCATACGGACTCATCTTTGAGCGGTTTCTCAATCCTGAACGTGTCAGCATGCCGGACTTTGATGTTGATTTTTGCCAGGATCGACGTGGTGAAGTTATAGAATATGTTCGCCAGAAATATGGTGGTGCACCCCATGTTGCCCAGATTATCACCTATGGTTCCATGAAGGCAAAAGGTGCAATTCGTGATGTTGGAAGAGCCCTGGATATTCCTTTCAGCGAGGTAGACAAAATTGCCAAGCTGATCCCGGATGCTCTTAAGATGACCATAGACAAGGCCATTGATGAAGAGCCGCGGCTGGCTGATGCTGCCAACAAAGATCCCCGTATTGCTGAGTTGATTAAAGTTGCCCAGACCCTTGAAGGACTTGCCCGCCACACCTCAACCCATGCTGCAGGTGTTGTAGTTTCACCCAAAC
The DNA here is from genome assembly GCA_015662865.1 of Desulfocapsa sulfexigens. GTDB lineage: Bacteria > Desulfobacterota > Desulfobulbia > Desulfobulbales > Desulfocapsaceae > Desulfocapsa > Desulfocapsa sulfexigens_B. Next base: position 3,099 of record DQTH01000228.1, on the reverse strand, counting down.
CCATGGTGGAATATCTACCAACCTGCAAGGGAAAAGAGGGTGAAACTTTAACCCAGTATGACATGAAACATACTGAGATGACCGGCCTTATCAAGTTTGACTTTCTGGGCCTGAAGACTCTCACTGTCATCGACAATGCATTAAAGCATATCAAATCCGACATCGGGACAGATCTTGATATCAATACCATTCCCATGGATGATATCAAAACCTTTGAGCTGCTCTGCTCAGGAGATGCCCTTGGAGTGTTCCAGCTGGAAAGCTCGGGCATGCGTGAACTGCTTGTGAATCTGGCTCCCGAGCAGTTCAGCGATCTCATCGCCCTTGTTGCTCTGTACAGGCCTGGCCCCCTTGATTCCGGCATGGTGAATGACTTTGTGGAAACAAAGCATGGTCGTGCAACGGCAAACTATCCCCTGCCCCAGATCAAACCTGTACTTGAAGAAACCTACGGCGTAATTGTATACCAGGAACAGGTGATGAAAATTGCCAATATTCTGGCAAGTTACACCCTTGGTGATGCCGACATCTTGCGCCGGGCCATGGGGAAAAAAATTGTTGAGGAGATGGACAAACAGAAGGCCAAGTTCATGGCCGGAGCCAAAAAAAATGCAATCGATGAGAAAAAGGCTGCGTTTGTTTTTGATCTGATGGCCAAGTTCGCCGGCTATGGATTCAACAAATCCCATTCTGCAGCATACGCTCTTATTGCCTATCAGACCGCCTTCCTCAAAGCCCACTATCCCTCCCAGTTCATGGCTGCCCTGCTTTCATGCGACATGAACAACACAGACAAAGTTGTTCTGTATATAAATGAGTGCCGAGAACACGACATTGAAGTTCTGCCGCCAGATATCAATGAATCGATAATTGATTTTTCAGTACACGATGATCGTATCAGGTTTGGCCTGGCGGCTGTTAAAAATGTAGGTAAATCTGCTCTGCAGTCAATCATTGAAGAACGGGATGAAAACGGAAGATACAGCTCCCTGGAAGATTTCTGCAACCGGGTGGATTCAAGAAAGGTCAATTCCCGGGTAATTGAAAGCCTTATCAAATCAGGCTCATTTGATTCAGTAGGCTGCAAACGTTCCCAGCTCATGGCCATTGTTGACCAGGCCATGGACAAGGCAAAGGCGGTTCAACGCGACAAGCAAAGCGGCCAGATGTCTCTTTTTGCCCTTTCGCCAGCAACAGATACTACGGATAAAAGTGCGATTATTCTGCCTGATATTCCTGAATGGGACGAACGTGACAGACTTGCAAAAGAAAAGGAAACAGTTGGCTTTTATATCACAGGCCATCCCCTTGATGAGGATCTTCACGAAATCAAAACCATCACTGACACTGATATTGCGGGGCTTGCCGAATATGGCGAAGATCAACCCGTGCGAATTGGCGGCCTGATCCGAACATGCAAGCAGCTCAAAAGTAAAAAAGGCGATCCCATGGCCTTTATAACTGTTGAGGATCTTTTAAATTCCGTGGAAGTGATTGTGTTCCCCGACACTTTTTCCAGGTGTTATCAGCTTCTCTCTTCAAGTGAGACGATCATTGTCCAGGGAACCGTCCAAAGTGATGATCGAGGACCTAAAATCATTGCCGAATCAATTGAGTTGCTGCCGGATGCCAGAGTAAAACACACCGATTCCATAAGAATTAAACTGGACAGCGACAAAATCAGCAGAAAACGTCTGGAATCACTCAAGCAGGTACTTTATCGATACCACGGTGACTGTCCCCTGCTCCTAACCATGCATTTCCAGAATCAGGGCGAGGTTGATATCGAAATCCTGAAAGATCTAACGGTCCGGCCATGCAGAGAGTTCACGAACGAAACTGAAACAATACTTGGCTACAAAGCACTTTCTTATAAAAAGAAGCCCATTGTCAGCAACAAACGCAAACGCTGGGGAAATAAGGAAAAGACGCACTGATTAAAAGTGACGTCTTTGAAACAGTTACCTTAAAAACAGAGGCCGCAATCCGGACATGTTGAAGATGTAGTGCCAAAGGTACATCCACAGGCCGGACAGGTGGATTCTGCAGCGCCAGTGTCAAAGACAGCATGAACATTGCTCAGATCATGGGAATCCAGAGCCGTGGTTCGTTTGAATTCATTTGCAAGAACTTCCATTGCTGCATTGCCATCCGCAACTCGTATCTGTAAATAAAGCTCTCCACCGCAGCAGCCTTTCCCGCAACTGCTCTTTTCTCCCGCTATGACAGAGGGAATATTTTCTGCAGCAAGTACATTTTTCAGGTGCTTCATATCGGCAAGCGGGCCTTTTCTGATATTTGCAAGCTCATCAGCGCTTGAAATATCCATGGATCTTGCGGCCTTTCTTGCTTTTTCCTCTTCTTCCATGGCAAGCTTTTCACTGCCGGTGATAAGGTCAACATTACAGGAGACACAGACAACAATCTCTTCTCTGTACTCTTCATCACATTGCGGGCAATATTTTAAATCTGGATCTGTATAACGCATTCTTCTTTTTCCTGAAAATTATTGTCTATAAAATAAATCTGCTGAGATCTCGATCTTCAACCACATCCTGGAGCTGTTTTTTAACATAATCAGCAGTAATCACAAAGCGTTCTTCGCCACGTTCATTGGCATCAAAAGAAAGTTCATCCAGAACCCTTTCCATTACCGTGTGCAAACGTCTTGCTCCGATTTCTTCGGTCTTTTCATTTACCTCAACGGCAATGGCCGCAAGCTCATCAATTGCTGCCGGTTCAAAGACCAACTCCACATTTTCAGTGGCCATCATGGCAACGTATTGTTTGACAAGAGCACTTTTAGGTTCTGTGAGGATGCGGACAAATTCATCTTTTCCAAGTGAACTCAATTCTACTCTGATGGGAAAACGCCCCTGAAGCTCAGGGATGAGATCAGAAGGTTTGCAGAGATGAAAGGCACCACTGGCAATGAACAGGATATGGTCAGTTTTCACCATCCCATATTTGGTGGTGACAGTTGAGCCTTCTACAATGGGCAGCAGGTCGCGCTGAACCCCTTCCCGGGATACTTCAGGACCATTGCCACCCTGGCTGCGTGAAGCTACTTTGTCAATCTCATCAAGAAAAATGATACCT
>DQTH01000051.1 GCA_015662865.1 Desulfocapsa sulfexigens | reverse complement strand
TCGGGCAGCAGGAAGTGATGATTGCTGAAGATGATACAGCTCTCACTTTGCATAAAAAGCTGAGAATGGCCAGTAAAGCATTATTTGGTGATCTTTTGCCGGATTTATTCAACAATACTCAAATTCGTACCCGGCAGGATCATGGACTCGCAAGTTATTTTGGCGGCCGCAAACCGGTGGACGGCCAGATTGACTGGAAACAGACTGGAGTAGAAATATATAATCTGGTGCGGGCTACAACCAGGCCATACCCGGGTGCTTTTAGCTTTCTTGGCAATAGAAAATGCACATTCTGGTCGGTAAAGGTAACCACGGGTAACAAAGAACTGTTGCCCGGCAAGGTTTTGTCTGAAAAACCATTGGTCATCAACTGTGGTTCAGGTGCAATTGAGGTAGAGGCAGGTCAGGCGGAAAAATGTCTGTATATGAGTGGCAGCCAGCTGAGTTCAGAATTGAATGTCAAACAGGGAAGCTGTTTTGGCTCGCAAAAATCTGTCACTCTGAGCAAAAAGCGAAAAAAGAAGGTTCTGATTCTTGGTGTGAATGGATTTATCGGTAATCACCTCAGTGAGCGTCTACTCGACAGCGGACAATATGAAGTGCATGGCATGGATCTGTCCACAAGTTCCATAACCCGTCTGCTCAATAGGCCCGGTTTTTATTTCAGTGAAGGAGACATCTCCATACACCGTGAATGGATTGAATATCATGTTCGAAAATGTGATATTGTTCTGCCTCTTGTTGCCATTGCAACTCCTGCTGAATATGTTCGCAATCCTCTCAGGGTTTTTGAGTTGGACTTTGAGGAAAACCTTCGCATAGTCCGGTACTGTGCCAAGTATAAAAAGCGCATTATTTTCCCTTCCACTTCAGAAGTTTACGGTATGTGCGATGAGGATGAATTTGACGAAAATATGTCGAATTTCGTGCTTGGGCCAATTCGTAAGCAACGCTGGATTTATTCCTGCAGCAAACAGCTTCTCGACCGGGTTATCTGGGCATACGGCACCAGTAAAGGATTAGAGTTCACTCTCATCAGGCCGTTTAACTGGATGGGACCACGGCTCGATAACCTGGAGGCTGCCCGTGTTGGAAGTTCTCGTGTTATCACACAACTCATTCTCAATCTGGTGGAAGGTACTCCCATAAATCTGGTTGATGGCGGCCATCAGAAACGCTGTTTTACGGATGTGAAAGATGGTGTTGAATGTTTATTCCGAATAATTGAAAACAAAGATAATCAATGTAATTCCAGAATTTTTAATATTGGTAATCCTGACAATGAAGCTTCCATAAAAGCACTTGCTGAACTCCTGATTGAAAAATTTGAGCAGCATGCACTGAGAGGTTTTTTTCCGGCCTTTGCAGGAGTAAAGGATGTTGAAAGCAGGGCTTTTTATGGATCAGGTTACCAGGATGTGCATCACAGGCGGCCATCCATTCGCCTTGCTGACAGGCTGCTTAAATGGCAGCCACAGGTCACACTTGAACAATCCGTTGAAGAGACACTCGATTACTTTCTTAAACAGGCCCTTGGAAAACCACAGCCATGTGTGCAAAACAAATTACTACAGGTCTGCGAGTCGATGTAGATACCCAGCGTGGCACTAGGCTTGGCGTTCCTAATCTGCTGACAATCTTTGCATATTATAATATCAGGGCAACTTTTTTCTTTTCCGTTGGTCCTGATAATATGGGGCGGCATCTCTGGCGTCTGTTTCGTCCTGCCTTTCTTTTAAAGATGGTGCGGACAGGGGCACCATCGCTTTATGGCTGGGATATTCTATTTAAAGGTACCTTTTGGCCCGGCCCGGTGATCGGTAAAACCGCAGCAGAACAGATTCGCGCAACCGCAGAGGCCGGTCATGAAACAGGTTTGCACGCCTGGGATCATCATCAGTGGCAGAATCGTATTAAGACAATGAACAAACATACCGTAAAGACAACAAATGACAGGGCAATGGATCTTCTGGGAAAGATTGTAAACAAGAAGGTCAGGTGCATGGCAGCACCTTCCTGGAAGATGACCAGCGAAGCCATCCATGATCGTGAACAGCGCGATCTCAGCTACTGTTCTGATTGTCGTGGCAGGTCTGTATTTCATCCCATGATCCATGGCAAGATTGGTAAAGTGGTGCAGATACCGACCACTTTACCAACCTTCGATGAGCTTATCGGCCGAAAAGGTATCACCTGTTCCAACTATAATAAACATCTGTTAGGGCATTTCCGTCATGATCAACTGAATGTTTTAACCATTCATGCAGAGGCTGAAGGAGGTGCGTGCTTCGAACTTTTTCGGGAATTTCTACAAAAGGCACAGAAGAAAGATATACAATTTTGCAATCTCGAAAGCTTATTACAAAACAATTCAGAATCTGATGTATCAACAATTGTTCAGGGTAAAGTAACCGGCAGAGAGGGGTGGGTGTCCTGTCAGGGAGAAAGGCATGAACAATAAATCGCTTTCTTTTCTCCTGCTTGGCATATTTGTTCTACTTTATCTCTTACCCCTCGGGGCTCGCCCACTTTTTATTCCGGATGAGACACGTTATGCAGAAGTACCACGGGAAATGATAGTCAGCGGTGACTGGGTGGTGCCCCATATTAACGGATTGCGTTACTTTGAAAAACCCGTCCTGGGATACTGGATAAGTGCAGTGTCAATCATGGTTTTTGGTGAAAATGATTTCGCAGTAAGACTTCCTTCAGCAATGGCCTGTGGCTTTGTTGCTCTTCTGATTATGCTAGTCTGCAGGTCATCCTGTGAAATGGACTCTTCAGCTCCAGCTCTTGCAACACTCGTTTATTTGACCTCTTTTGGCGTTGTGGTCATGGGAGGCATCGCGGTACTCGATAATGTTCTCACTTTATTTGTCACGGCCTGCTTAATTACGTTTTTTCTGGCCACCCGGCAACAGCCCAAATCGAATAAAGAACACCTTTTTTTGTTTTTAGCAGGTCTCTTTGCCGGAGCTGCATTTTTAACCAAAGGGTTTATTGCCTTTGCCGTGCCAGTGCTTACTGCTGCTCCCTATCTTGTCTGGCAAAAAAAGATGGTATGATTGTTTCCGCATGCTTTGGCTGCCATTGGCGGGAGCCGCATTAATCAGTATGCCATGGGCAATTCTTATTCACCTAAGAGAACCCTCTTTCTGGAATTATTTTTTCTGGCATGAACATATTCATCGGTTTTTTTCCGAAACTGCTCAGCACAAGGAGGTGTTCTGGTTTTTCTTTGCCATACTGCCCGCATTGTTGATTCCCTGGATTTTTGTTTTCCCCACAGTATTTATTGGATTGCGCATCAAAAACTGGCAGAACAGGAGTGAAGCTCAACTGCTTAAGTTTTGCATCTGCTGGTTTGTCTTTCCCTTCCTTTTTTTTTCTGCATCGAACGGTAAACTCATCACATATATATTGCCCTGTCTTCCCCCAATTACAATTCTGTCCGGATTGGGATTTGGTGAAATAATAGCTGAGAACAGAAGCAAAGGGTTCAACTATGGTGTAGGGGCACTCGGTGTGTTTATGGCTGTCATTTTAATTGGACTGCTGGCTGTCCAGATATATGGTCCCGTGGATATTCATCCTTATAGAAAAACGTGGAAATTACTACTGGTTATTCTGGCAGTCTGTGTACTGATCCTGATAGTAGCTGCTTCCATGCGATGTTCACAAATACTAAAGAAAAATGTTCTGTTTGCTTTGGCGCCTGTTCTTTTACTGTTTACAGCATCTTTTACCATGCCCTATGAAACATTGGAGAGAAAGGCTTTTGGCCCTCTGCTTGAAAAATATGTGAACCGCATAAATTGCAACACTCTCATATTGAGTGGGGATGATGTTGTACGTGCTGTCTGCTACTATTTTAAACGTGATAATATCTATCTTGTGGAAAAGGCAGGAGAGCTGCAATGTGGTTTTGATCATGACAAATCAAGGTCCCTCCTTGATCCAATAGCGGCAGGGAAATTGGTTCGTCAACATCAAGGCAACACTGTTCTGGTGGCCAGTCCGGATGAATACAAACGCTGGAAGCAGTTTTTGCCAAAACCTGTAATGATTGATTCCCTTGGCAGTAACGGATATATTCTTTTGAGGTATTAATGATCAGATTTGATTATCTGAAAGAAGAATAATAGTAAGCCATCACAAATCATGTAACTCTGCCATATATGATACAGCTCAGAGCTGTAAGCGATTTCAGGTGCCGTAGATTTGTGCAGGCTTCCCATCCCTGTTCGCCATAGCTCCCTATGCGGGCAGGGAAGACCGTGCGAATATGTGGTGCCTGAAATCGCTTACGAATAACCATTACATGGGAATATGACAAAAGGAATTATAGTAGCCGGCCTTGCCGGTGGATCCGGGAAAAGTGTTGTTTCTGTTGGCCTGACCGCAGCTCTAGCACGCCAGGGAAAAAGTGTTGTCCCTTTTAAAAAAGGGCCTGATTATATCGATGCCGGATGGATGAAACTGGCTGCCGGACGGAGCTGTTATAATCTTGATCCCTATTTAATGAGTGTTGAAACAATCAAGGCATCTTTTTCCGAACACAGTCAAGGGGCTGACATTGTGATTCTGGAAGGAAATCGTGGGCTTTACGATGGTGTAAATCCTGAGGGCGGATATTCCACAGCCGAGCTTGCCCTTACTCTCAATCTCCCCATACTCCTTGTGGTGAATTGCACTAAAACAACACGTACGGTTGCAGCCATGGTTTTGGGCTGCATGAAACTGGATGAACGTGTTGATATCCGCGGTGTGGTTTTGAATCAAATTGCCACTAAACGTCACCAATCAATTGTCAGCCAGGCAGTTGAGAAATATACTGGAATTCCAGTGCTCGGTGCCATTCCGCGCATGAAACGAGATATTTTCCCAATGCGTCATCTTGGCGTTACGCCCCATCAGGAGTACGAGGGCAGTGAAGAGGCCATGGATTTGCTGGCTGAAACTGCTGCTGAAAATCTTGATCTTGATCGGATTATGGAAATTATGGCCCCTGTTGGCAGGCTAAAGAAAGTCTCAAGTCCAGTGGCCAGAGAAGAAAAACTTCGCATTGGCCTGCTCATGGATGCAGCTTTTCAATTTTATTATTCTGAAAACCTTGAAGCTTTGGAACGAGCTGGTGCAGAACTTATTTCCATCAATGCAATGACAGAGCCTGCACTGCCTGAAAACCTTGACGGTTTGTATATCGGCGGCGGATTTCCAGAGACCAGTGCCAGAGAACTTGCTGCAAACATAACTTTTCGTGATTCAGTGAAAGCAGCAGCGGAAAAGGGCTTACCAATCTATGCAGAATGCGGGGGATTGATCTATCTTGGTGAATCCATAGAACTTGATGGTGAGGTGTATCCACTGGCTGGTGTTTTTCCTGTACGCTTCGGGATGTCTGCAAAACCACAGGCCCATGGCTACTCAATTTTTGAGGCCGATGGAGAAAACCCCTTTTACAAAAACGGTACTGAGGTGAAAGGTCATGAGTTTCGTTATTCAACCATTCTCAACTGGCCTGGAGATTCAAAAGATCTGGCTCTTGCAATGAAGAGAGGAGTTGGTTTCGCGGATGGCAGAGATGGCTTAACCGTAAAAAATGTTCTGGCATTGTATACCCATGTCCATGCTCTCGGAACTCCTGAGTGGGCAAAGGGTTTTTTGAACCGCTGTCGCGAAATGGCGACAGAGCGTTCGCGTGACTAGAAAGTATCTTTGCAATAAACATCAGGCCTGAAAATATTCCAGCCACCAGATAGCCTGCTTGCTATTCTTTTCCCAAAAGATTATCGTGCGAGGCGTTCTCCTGATTCTTTCTGGCAATTGACTTCAGCAGTGGGCACACAATGTTAACAAACCTTTTTAAACATTGGACTTACAGGGTGTTTGCGCCCGGTGCCGTGCTTCGAACTACCTATGAAGCTTTTCAAAAGTTGCTGAGCTTTGACAGTCGTTCCCACGAGATGATGGCAGATTTGGAAAGCCTGTATTATCAAGGGAAAAAGGAAGATTTCTATAAAATTTCCTTAAAATATGAAGCCCTTTCCAAAAATGTCAAAGGGATGGTGGACAGTCTCGAACAGATGGCACCCGGTTCGTATGTCGACTTACCGGCCTATTATAAAAAATTTGATTTCTATTCCCGCTTTTTTCTTGCCCCGCCAAAGCTTAATTTTGGAGAGCCATTTGTTCTTCAGTTTTCTGATAAAGAATTATCCAACGAGTATACAGGATCCAAGACAGGCACTCTGGTTGAACTTTCACGTTCTCTGAACCTGACTATTCCAGCCGGTTTTGTCATCACGACAAACTGTTTTTCCTATCTTCTTGAATATAATAACCTTAGACCCGCTATTAATGCATTACTTGGAGAAACTGACCTCAGTGCAGTTGCACACCTGTCAGAAATATCCTCTAATATTAAACAGTTAATCAGTGATGCTGAAATTCCACCGGATGTGGAAAAAGCCATCCTGGCAGCCCAGGATCTGCTGCAGAAAGAGAGTGAAAAAAGTTGGGATCAGCTTTGTGCTGTGCGCAGCAGTGCACTCAGCGAAGATGGCCAATGTTCGTTCGCCGGTCAATACTCAAGTTGTCTGAATGTTAAACCGGATCAACTGATTGCTGCATATATCGAAGTGCTCTGCAGTAAATACAGCCCGGAAGCTTTGGCATACAGGATTAATTGCGGTCTCAGTGACGAAGAAACTCCCATGGCTGTGATGGTTTTGCAAATGGTTGAAGCCGCTGCCGCAGGGGTGGTGTATACATCAGACCCTTCAGGATCCCGGGAAGATGAGTTGTTTGTTCATTCCACCAAAGGACTTGGAGATTCTGTTGTCAGTGGCACAGTCATTCCGGAAGTATTTTCTGTATCGAAAGAGGAATGTCAACTGACTTGCGCGCCTGTCTCAGAAGATAAATCACTCACAGAAGATCAGATTCTGGATCTGGCTGAAAAGTCGATCAGGATCGAGCATCATTTTAATGGACCACAGGATATTGAATGGGCCATGCAGAAAGACGGATCTTTTGTTTTTCTGCAAAGCAGAGATCTGCACGTATACGGCCATGAGACAAAAGCAGATGAAAAAGTTGCTGTGGCAACTGATTCAATGCTTTTTTGTGGTGGTAAAATGGCTTCGTCAGGAGCAATATGTGCCAAAGCCTGGTGTCTTGAAGCAGAAACTTCCATAGACAAGATAGGGCAGGGGGATATTCTGGTGATTCGGGAAACCCTGCCCAGTTATGTCAGGGTGTTGCATCAGGTGAGTGGTGTGATTGCAGAACTTGGGAGTGCAGCAGGACATTTTGCCACAGTCTGCAGAGAATTTGGAGTACCCTTACTGCTGGGTGTGGGAAAGGATATACACTGTATTAAGCACGGTCAGTTAATCACCCTTTCAGCAGATACTAATGCTGTATATTCCGGTAACACATTGCATTCAATAGAAGCAGTTCCTGTATATAAACAAAACAAGGATCTTCCATTTTTTAAAAAATTGCGGAATGTTCTCGATTTTGTGACTCCTTTGAATCTGCTTGATCCGAAATCAAAAACTTTTTTACCTGACTCGTGCCGTTCACTTCATGACATAATACGTTTTTCACATGAAATGGCTGTACAGACCATGTTTTCCATCAGCGAACGCTGCAGTACCATTAAAGGTGGAAAGAAAAAACTGCAGACACAACTTCCCTTTGAAGTATATCTTGTCGATGTGGATGAAGGGCTGGATAAAAGTGTATCTGACCTTGACGAGATTTCAGTGGATTTGATCCATTCTGTACCATTTAAGGCCTTGTGGCATGGGCTCAACCACTCTGACATCAGTTGGGGAGAGCAAATACACTATGACTGGAAAGGATATGATCGAATGGTAATGAGCGATGCTTTTGCCTTTCAGTCCAGTTTTGATTCTGCAAGCTATGCTGTACTTGGAAAATACTATCTTAATATAAATATTCGCTTTGGATATCATTTCACCATGATTGATGCTCTTTGCGAGCCAGGCTCCACAACAAGTTATTGTACCATGCGTTTTGCAGGTGGTGGCGGTGAGTTTGAGGGGCGGGAACTACGGATTACTTTTCTTGAGACTATACTGGGCCGTCTTGGATTTGATGTGGAAATCAAAGGTGATCTTCTTGATGCCCGGCTCAGTGGGATTTCATCAGACATCCTTGTGGAACGCATCGAGTCGCTGGGAAAACTCCTTGGACTGACTAAACAGATGGACATGCATCTCAAGAGTCTGGAAATGGTGGACGAACAGATCGAGAGATTTTTCCAGGTTGCATAAAACTGGCCAAATTTTTTTTTCGTCGCATGTTAAAGACTGCCTTGAGTTAGCAGAGTTTTTGGAAAAAGTTCTCAAAATTTTGTTTTGACTTATTTTGTTTTACCTATAAATAGTCGGCCCTGAGAAAAGGACCAAGATACTGATATAAAAAGAAAATAGCTCAAAATAGTAGTGCTGAAGTTGCAAGCATATGGTAGT
>DQTH01000103.1 GCA_015662865.1 Desulfocapsa sulfexigens | reverse complement strand
TTTGTGGTGGGGCCAATGGAACCGATAATATATCGTGGCTGATCCGGTGTGGAGAATGCGGCAACAGCCTTTTTGGCATTGGCAACAGCAGCTCTGTTAAGTTCGGCTACTTTATTTTCCAGGCCATACTCGGACAGAACAACTGAAGAAGCACCAAAGGTATTTGTTTCAACAACCATGGCACCTGCTGCAAGAAATTTTCTATGCAGCTCTACAATGGTATCCGGGGATGATATGTTCAGGTATTCGTTGCATCCTTCAAGGCCGTTCCAGGCTGCAGGATCGATATCCATGGTCTGCAGCGTGGTACCGCAGGCGCCGTCAAATATGAGAAGTGGTTCGTCAGAGAAAGCCATAATGTTTATGTCTGTTGGTCATTGAAGATGGAGTTCTTCAAATCCATCCTGATTATCTTTTTTTAGATTCTACTTTTTATTGAAGAAAAATTGTAGATTTTATCTGATTACGTATGAAACTCAGCCTGATTCACACGGTATGTGGTAATTTTTTGAAAAAGCACGATAAGCTAAAAGCCAATGGGCTGTCATCCCAGCGTAGGCTGGGATCCAGCATCTCATTATTACGCCCTGACAACTCTTTCACTGTCATCTCAGCGTAGGCGGGGATCCAGTTTCGTGCCATAGATCTGGATCGGAGTCTACGCTTACCTCCCGCCAACGCGGGAATGACTTATAATTATTATTTTAAATTGGCTATTAATGAAACTTAGCTGATATCATTCTGGACTCCCTCATCCGCGGGAGAGACACCGAATCGGCTATATGTCATTCCCGCGAAGGCGGGAATCCAGTTTCCACAAAACCGCTGGTAAGAAAAAACATTTTTTGCTGAGTTTCCTATAGAGCCACATAACTTTATTTGATTGCAGATTGTAACGCTTTCAGAACAGAAAAGTAACCAACATTATTCTTTTTACAAGGAGGGAAATGCTTTTTGCTGTTTTTGTGAGTGTTGCCGGGGAAGGCAAAAAAAAAGCGTAACGCTAATCGCCTTATTCTTACAGAAAAAGACGAAAAGCGTTACGCGGGAGGGGCGAGAAGAGAGTTTTAGCAACCAACCGTCAGCTTTTTCTCAATTTTCACTGCAGTGCATTGAGGGCTGGTACCTGAATACCAGATTTTGACTTTTTGTTTTTTCTCAATCTCCTGGGGAGAATCATATCCGACAAGAGAGGTGTTCCAATCGAGCATGATCATTAATTTCTCACCATTTTTCATCTGCAGAACTAGGCTCTGATCTTCCGGATTAAACCGTTTGATTTTTCCTTCAACAAGCTGGACTTCAGTATTTTGCGAGAATCCTTCCATTGGTTCCCCAGTGGCAAAGCTGTTGCTGGAAAAGGTTAGCAGTAGAGCGGTAAAAAGTACCAGAAATGGTGTGATCATTCTTGGGCTGATGTGTTTCATGCATTATCTCCTGTGAATCCAACTTGTATCTGAAAAAGTTTCAGCGTTTCATCTAACACAAACATGATGTGATCGATATGGGTACATTATATTGCTGCGTACCACATTGTGCCAGTAAAAAATTGAAAAATTTTCAGAATAAATTTTTTTTAGGTCAGACTTCAGGAGATTGCCCATCAAGTAGAACGGCAACTTTCGCACGGCATCGCCTGGATTTACACGATCCACCGCCAATTCCAGTGGCTTTCGCAATTTCTTCGTAGCTTGTTGCTCCGTTTTCAATGGCCTGGAGTATTTTGTAAAGTTTGATTCCTTTACAGATGCAGCCGGGTTTGAGTCGGGCAAGTATTTCTTCTTCTGTCATGATTTTTTAATTGTGGAAATGTCTGTGGATTATTTTTGCAGTGTCTTTGCCGATTCCGGGAACTGACATCAGCTCTTCAACGTCTGCTTTCCGGATGCGTTTAACGCTACCCAGATGTTTGAGCAGCTTTTTCTTGCGATCCGGGCCAATTCCAGGGATCTGGTCAAGGCTGGAAGCAATGGAAGCCTTACCGCGCAGTTTTCTGTGAAAGGTGACACCGAATCGATGGGATTCGTCACGAATGCGCATGAGGTAGAGCAGTACAGGGTTATGGCTTTTAAGAATAATCGGATTCTTTCGGCCGGGTTTGTATAATTTTTCTCCCTCTGTTTTCTTTTCCTTGGCAATACCTATCCAGTCAAGATCATCTCTAATGCCAAGCTCATCAGCCACACGCATGGCAACACCAAGTTGTCCGCGGCCTCCGTCAACAACAAAGAGGTCAGGAAGGTTGTTTTCTTCAATTCCACGGTTCAGGCGTCTGTTCAAAACCTCTTCCATCATGGCATAGTCGTCAGGACCTGGCACTGTCTGTATTTTATAGTGCCTGAAATTTGATTTGGACGGCTCACCATTTTCAAAACAGACCAGTGATCCCACTGCCTGTTTGCCACTTGTGTTGGAAATATCAAGGCATTCTATACGATTTGGAATGTGCTCCAGGTGCAGCAGTTTCTCCATTGACGCGGATAATCCCTGCCAGGATCTTTCCTTTTTTTCTTTTTCGTCAAACACATGGGCAGCATTGGTGTTTGCCATTTGCAGCAATTGTACACGGTCGCCACGTTTTGGTACTCTCAAATGGACTACTCCACCCAAAAGTTCCGAGAAACGTTCTGCGAGTAGTTCAGAATCTTCTGCTTCAAAAGGGATGAGAATTTCTTTGGCAGGAACTCCTTTGTCCGTATAAAACTGGATGAGCGCCTGGGAAAGAATTGTTCTGTCTGTTTCCATTGGCTCACTGATAAAAAAATTGCGGCTTCCTGTGATTAATCCTTCCCTGACAAAGAGAATGGCGATTGAAATTGATGTACCCTGACGACAGTAGCCGAACACATCCTGATCTGTGAGGTTTGCTGAGGCCACCACCTGTTTTTCAAGGGTTTTTGATAGTGCAGCGATCTGATCTCTCAGTTCTGCTGCCTTTTCAAAAAAAAGTCCTTCAGCAGCAGCTTCCATTTCCTTCCTGAGATCGTTGACAAGGCTTCGGTTTCGGCCTTCGAGTATCATCAGCACTTTATTTACCTGATCCTGGTACTGGGCAGGATCAGCAAGCTCCACACAGGGGCCAAGGCATTTTCCCATCTGCAGATTCAGGCATGGTCGTTTGCGGGGGCGTACTTCGCTGCCCTTGCATTTGCGCAGAGTAAACATACTGCCAAGCAGGCGAAGAGTTGACCACATGGCAGAGCTTGAAGCATAGGGGCCAAAATATCTGGCACCATCTTTTTTGCGTCGCCGTGCCATATGTACGCGTGGCCATTTATCCTGAACAGTAACCTTGATGAGAGGGTAGTTTTTGTCATCGCGAAGGATGATATTGTATTTGGGTTTATGTTTCTTAATTAATGAAGCTTCCAGGATAAGAGCTTCTTTTTCAGTGTTGGTGATTAAGGTGTCCACTTTGTGAACTTTGGAGAGCATCACCGTGGTTTTGTTGTGGTCAGAACCTGAAAAACGCGTGTAGGAGGTGAGCCTTTTTTTTAGATTTTTTGCTTTCCCCACATAAAGTACTCGTGACTGTTTATCGAGCATTCGATAGACACCGGGTGACTGGGAAACTGTTTTCAGGAAGTCGGCAGGGAACATATTTTATGGGTTTTGGGCTGTTGGCCGGTTGCAAGCTGAAATGTGAGAATCATTTTTTATTTTGATTACGTACAAAACTCAGCCATTTTGTTTGTCATTCCCGCGGAGGCGGGAGGTAAGCGAAGATTCCGATCCAGAGGGCTGGCACGAAACTGGATCCCCGCCTCCGCGGGGCTGACAGCACATTTCTAATTAAAATTTTACGTTATATCAGCGAATTACATGTGAGCATGTGAGCATGTGAATCTGGCTGAGTTTAATACGTAATCAGATTTTTTATAGTAAGCGTGATACCATGTATTGACAAGCAGGATGAACATCATCTTTACAAAAATTCATAAATTGAGTATTTAAAATTTCGCAAACCAAAACATATTTTTCAGGTGTCGCATTTATGCGATGAAAAGGGAATACGGTGCAAATTCGTAACGTTGGGCCAACGCTGTAAGCGGGGACAATGGTCACAGAATGTCACTGCCGGAATTTTCGGCGGGAAGGCGTGACCGGAGAATGATCCGCGGAGTCAGAAGACCTGCCTGGAAAAAAGGATAATGTCGTCCGTACAAGTCCGTATTGCATCTTAGATAGATGTGATACGGACTTTTTTTATGCCCACACGGAATGCATAAAACAACAGAGGAGCAGGGTTATGGAAACACAGATTGAACTGGCGCGGAAGGCAATTATCACAAAAGAGATGAATCAGGTGGCTGAACAGGAGGGACTTTCGGCAGAATGGATACGTGAGCGTGTTGCTGAGGGACGGATTGTTATTCCCTGCAATCCTAACCGGAAACAACAGAATGTGGTTGGTATTGGTTATGGATTGCGGACAAAAGTAAATGCGTCAATCGGTACATCTTCTGATATTGCTGATTTTGATCTTGAAGTACGCAAGGCCAGGGTTGCTGAGGAGGAAAAGGCAGATACTCTCATGGAATTGTCAACGGGCGGCAATCTTGATGAGGTGCGGCGAATGATACTTGATGGATGTTCACTGCCTGTGGGAAATGTACCTTTGTATCAGGCATTTTCCGAGGCGAGCAGGAAATATCACAACCCGAATAAGCTGGACAGCGAGTATCTTTTTGAACTCATTGAACGCCAGTTGAGTGATGGGATTTCATTCATGGCCATACACTGCGGCATAAACAGATATTCCATTGAACGGCTGCGAAACCAGGGATATCGATATGGCGGATTGGTTTCCAAAGGGGGGACTTTTATGGTTTCCTGGATGGAGTACAATAATCGTGAAAATCCTTTGTATGAACAGTTCGACCGCGTCTGTAATCTGATGAAAAAATATGATGCGGTTCTGTCCCTTGGAAATGGTATCAGGGCAGGGGCGATTCATGACAGTCATGATCGGGCTCAGATGGCTGAAATGGTAATTAACTGCGAACTGGCAGAGATAGGAAGGGATATGGGATGCCAGATGATGGTGGAAGGGCCGGGCCATGTTCCGCTGGATGAAATCGAGGGCAACATCATGCTTGAAAAACGGATGAGCGGCGGGGCGCCCTACTATGTATTAGGGCCTTTACCGGCGGATTCCGGAGCAGGGTATGATCATATAACTTCAGCTACTGGTGCCGCAAATTCAGCGCGATATGGAGCAGACTTAATCTGTTACATTACACCGGCTGAGCACCTTGCACTGCCCAATGAAGATGATGTCCGTGAAGGAATAAGAGCCACCAGACTGGCAGCCAGAATTGGAGATATTGCTAAATATCCTGAACGCAGAGAGCTTGAGAAAAAAGTAGCTCTCAGCAGGCGGGACAGCAACTGGGATGAACATTTTAAACTGCTCATGTTTTCTGAAAAAGCGGAACAGGTACGTCGCTCGCGTTCACCTGAAAATCAGAAAACCTGTACCATGTGTGGAGATTTCTGCGCCATGGAACGAGGAATGAGCCTTTTTGCTGATGATATGAAAGGGGACAAAAAGAGAAATTGTCAATAATATATGTTAGTGGCTATTAATGAAACTCAGCTGGTAACATCCTGGACTCCCGCCTCCGCGGGAGTGACACTGAATTGGCTATATGTCATTCCCGCGAAGGCGGGAGGTAAGCGTAGACTCCGATCCAGATCTCTGGTACGAAACTGGATCCCCGCCTACGCGGGGATGGTAACCCGTTGTTGATTTGAATTTTGTGTTATATCAGTAAATTACTTGTGGTATATATGGGTCTGGCTGAGTTCCATAGGCAATCGGAATAACATATGTTTTCGATACTTATTTTATCGTTTTGATAGTGTATTCTCGCGAAAGCGGGGATACAAGGGATGTTTTTTTCGCTTTCCATCGCTGCCACACGTCATCCCCGCGAAAGCGGGGATCCAGTTTCCTGCAAAAGATCTGGATTCCATATTACACGGGGATAACGATAAATAAATGCTGAGACTTTTACATAATCAGATTCCCAATCATTCAAAAAGACGACCTAAAAACTCTCCAAAATCTGAAAAAGCATTATTTTCTGAATGAGTGGCTCTATTTCTGTCACGATTTTGGTCCCGATCCCTGACTTGCTCACCGTCTCCATCGTGGTCACCATCACCATCATGATCGCCTCCACCATCATGATCTCCGGCATCACCGTGATCGCCATCACCACTGCTGCCACCGTCATTGCCACTGTCGCCTCCGTGATCCCCAGACTCGTCATGGCCACTATCACTATCGCCACCATGGTCTCCGCCGTGGTCTCCGGTACGTGCGTAAGCACTATTTTGGATTGGCCAATGGAAATCTGCTATCTGCACCATGGCATCAGCAAAGTAGAGGCTCACAGTTAACATAAGTATGAGACAAAAATTTCGTTTGATGTGAGAAAAAACCGCTGTCTTTTTCATGATAAACTCTCCTTGTTCCAGAATTAATTCTATTGTTGTTTGATTGTCTGCAACATTCGATTTGAAAATGTCACAACTGTTCGACACACTCTGTAATGACAACGATCGACAACGAGTTTTATTCCAGAAAAAATGGACAGGGAATGAAATAACTCAAGTTTCGGACTTGCTTAATGTCCAGTCACAGCGGAACTATTCCGCAATAACCTTTGTCCTGTTTGTATCATATCAATTGCAATGCT
>DQTH01000112.1 GCA_015662865.1 Desulfocapsa sulfexigens | reverse complement strand
GGCTACGGCAGTTGCGGGAAGATGAAAAAAACAAAAATGACAATCAAAGCATAGTTGAAAAGCGGCTTTGGTCAGTTACTTTTCAACACCCTTATTAACTCAATAAGTTGAATAAGAAAAAAATACGAAGCCGTCACGGATTCAGGAATATTGTCCTGATTGGTATGGCAGGTGCCGGGAAAAGCACTGTTGGAAAAGAGCTTGCCAAATTGTCTAACCTCCACTTTATTGACGTGGACAACCTGATAGAAAAAGACCGGAAGAGTCCCCTGCAGGATGTCTTAAATGACCTGGGTGTTCAGGGCTTTCGTCGGCTGGAAGAGAAGATTCTTCTCAGCCTTGAATATCATAATCACGTCATAGCAACCGGTGGCAGTGCCATTTACAGTGAGGCCGGCATTGAACACCTGAAGATTTCCGGAATTATGGTATATCTTGATGTCGCTTTATCGCTTTTAATGAAGCGGGTTGGGGATTTCAGCTCCCGCGGCCTGGTAAAAACAGAAAACCAGGACTTCGAACAGGTTTTTGTCGAGCGTCAGCCTCTGTATGCAAAACACGCTGATCTGGTTGTTGATTGTACAGACCTTTCTGTTACTGCTATCTGTAACTCGATCCAGGCACTGATTTCAGAGTAAGCCTTTACTGGCACCTCTGAAGGCCCACGGAATTGAGGTATGTGAAACCGCAGAGTTACAAACCCTGTGCTTGGTTACATTTTAGATACTTTCTATTATTTCTAAACAAGATATGCTAGTGTGTTAGCCCTTTAAAATATGTTGGACAAATAAAATTTATAAAAAAAATAGAGGATGTTTTCATGGCAAAAGCAAAAAAAGGTGACAAAGTACAGGTGATTTATAAAGGATATCTTGAAGACGGGAAAATTTTTGATTCATCCGAAGGCAAACCTCCGCTTGATGTGACTCTCGGCTCTGGAATGGTAATTCCAGGATTTGATGCGGCTGTTACCGGCATGGAAGTGGGTGACAAAAAGACTGTAAAGATCCCTATGGATCAGGCGTATGGGCCCCATAATGCTGAAATGGTCATGCAGATGCCTAAAAGCCAGGTACCTCCTGATCTTAACCCTGAGATTGGACAGAAGCTGCAGGTTGGTGGAACCGGTGGTGAAGTGATGATGGTTGAGGTTATCGATGTGACAGATGAGTTTGTTGTTCTTGATGCAAACCCGCCACTTGCCGGAAAAGATCTTACCTTTGATCTGGAACTGGTCGCGATTCTTTAATAAGTTCCGTAATAATCAGGCATTGATTACTCTTTGCGGGTGTTCGATGCCTGATGTTCGTTTTTTGTTCCAGCTGAGCGCCCAGCCAGCCAGCCGGTGGAAAAAGCAGCTTGCAGGTTGTATCCACCGGTATTCCCATTTAGATCTAAAACCTCTCCTGCAAGGTAAAGGCCCGAAATAATCTTTGATTCCATGGTTCTGGGATCAACTTCTTTCAGGTTAACTCCACCGGCAGTGACGATGGCTTCACTGAAAGAGCGATGTCCATTTACTTCCATACGCAAATCTTTCAGCCACTGTAGCAGTCTTTTTCGTTCTTTCTTTGAGATTTCTCCGCCTGGCCGGTCTGCTGGAATATTTGTTTGCTCCAGGCAGAGCGGAACAAGCTGAGCCGGCAGTAAACCGCGTAAAATTTCAGCAAATGTTTCTTTATGGCGCTTTTCAAAGTCACGAATGAGACGTGCATCAAGTTTTTGCTGGCTGAGCGCCGGTTTGAGATCCACGGCAAGAACAATTTTTCTCCCTGCCCGAAATCCATCAACTGCATCTCCACT
The DNA here is from genome assembly GCA_015662865.1 of Desulfocapsa sulfexigens. GTDB lineage: Bacteria > Desulfobacterota > Desulfobulbia > Desulfobulbales > Desulfocapsaceae > Desulfocapsa > Desulfocapsa sulfexigens_B. Next base: position 8,679 of record DQTH01000112.1, on the reverse strand, counting down.
GAGAGTGAGGATGATGGGACCACTCACTCCGTATTTGAGGAAATGAATCTCTCCAAACAACTGTCTTTTCCGTTTACCGTCAATAAAGAGTCGAACTTCCACGTTGCGAAGTTCCAGGCCAGCCAGCTCAGGATGTATTCCACCTGAAATTTCAAGGGGAACAAGAGCCGGACGCACGGGGATAATTGTATGGCCGACGTGTTGAGCCAATCGATAGCCGTCACCAGTGGAACCGGTTGCAGGGTAGGAAGCTCCTCCCGTGGCCAGTATAACGGCGTCACAGCTGATTTTTCCCTTTTTCGTGGCAACACCACTTAGTTTTTTGTCGCAGATAATGAGGCTGTCCACCTGGCTGTTCGTACGGATGTCCACTTTTAGCGTTGCCAGCCAAGAGAGAAAAGTTTTTAGAATATCAGGTGCCTTTCCACTTGTCGGAAAATATCTGCCACCCCGTTCAAGTGTGACTCGAAGCCCGGTTTCCTCAAAAAAAGTGACCAGCTCAGGTGCAAAAAAACGTGCAAAAGCCTGGCGTAGAAAGCGTCCGTTTTTGCCGAAATGATCTATGAAATCTTCGACGATTGCATTGTTCGTCAGGTTGCAGCGCCCTTTACCGGTGATACAGATTTTTCTTCCCGGGCGTTTCATCTTTTCAAGGAGAATCACCCTGGCACCACACAATGCAGCCTGGCCTGCAGCCATGAGACCTGCAGCACCGCCGCCAATAACCACCACCGTTTTTTTGCTCATTCTTCGTTATCCTTTAGTGTGTTTCGTGCCAGAAGCGGTGCATGGTTGGATGTGAAAAATGGCGGATCCCGCTGCAGGATCGGGCGGATTACAGGATGCGCTTTAAATTCTGATGATAGAAACTTGCGGACTTCCTGTCTGTTCCATCCAAGCGGATGTTTAAAATCTGAGTAAAGGCCCAGATCACCGTCAGAAAAATTTCTGAGTTCCAGTGTGTTACACTCTGTGCTATATCTTGGCAAATTGAATACTGCGAGGTTAAGAAAGCTGATCCCGTCTGCATTTCGTACTGTAAAATCCAATGTTTGTCTTGCCCTGTCAATGGTTTCTGAAGGTGTGCCAAAGAGCAGGTACACATATGTTGCAATTCCTGCTTTTTTTAGTGCCCATAGGGATTTTTCGACAAGTTCCAGATTGATTCCCTTGTCCATGGCATCAAGCACTTCCTGAGAACCTGATTCAATGCCAAGTTTTAACATGACACAACCTGAATTCTTCAGGTCCCTGCAGAATTCCAGGCTGCTGAGTTCCCGGCTGACCCGTGCAAAGCCATACCATGGTGCACCAACAGGGTCTCTGATCAGATGTTTCATAAGTGCTGGTGCCACAGCATTATCAAGCATGTGAATCAATCCAGGGTTGTACTTGTCAACCAGCATGTGCAGATCTTTTATGATTTGCTCAGATGGAAGTGTCATGTATGGGTTTCCTTCTGCTTTCTCAGGGCAAAAGGAACAGCGGTTCCAGTAACAACCTGTGGAACCGTTGTAGGGCAGGATCAACCCCGGTGCCAGATACTTGTCAAGAGACAAGCCAGTGAACTCTGGTGATTGATAGCCGGATGATGGAGTGTCTGTGAGGATTTTCAGGAGTGACTCTTCACTCGGTCCTGCGATTAAATGTTTGAACAGTTTAGTGAACGGATTGACCCAGGCAGGGCCTCGCAGCCACGATGTAATCAGTCCGCCTCCGGCAATAATATTGAATGTCGGATATTCTTTTTTTATAAGGCCGGCAAGAGTAAAAGCAGGGACTGCCTGACTGAGATAGTTGATGGAAATTCCGATCCATGGATCATTTTGCCTTGCCAGCAGCTCGGGCAATCGTTTTTTGAAAAATGGAAAGAAGATGTTGTTTTTATATTCTTCTGCACAACGGAGAAGATCGCGGCTTCTGTGAGGAGACAGGCTTGTATCCTGATAGTCAGCAAGACTTATATTAATGTCAAAATCTGTGCAACTTTGGGTCAGTGCCCGGTTGGTATCTCTTACTGCCCGTTGATAGCGGTCATTGTTGTTATAGAGTCGCTGGCTCTTAAGTGCCTCGATATTAGTTTGAACGTTCTTCCAGGCTCTTTTGCTCCAGGTGTCCACTGGAGATTGTTTTTGCTTAAGCAGATAGAGCTGTCCTTCAAGATTTGCGTCCCAGAGTGTGCATTCCTGATTGTTGCCGCGCAAGAACCCAGCAAGACGGCTGATTCCGGCCGGTGGTTCACAAGCTTTGGCGACTGGCGAAAAGATCAGTAACATGAATGAGTATAGCTTTGGTCAGATTTATTAATTTTCATTTTCCAACGGTAGCATACTTTTCCTGTCAATCACAGAGCTAACATTTATACCAAAGGGGATGACAAATCCATACAGTGTTGTTACCTTCTGAAAGATTGAAGTCATCTTGGATGATAAATTCTATTGGAGGCAATTATGCTACTGTTTATGAGGAGATTAACTCCTTTTTTTCTTGTTTTTTTTACGCTCTGCTTTGTTGAAGCAGGAATTATGGCAGACTATTCTGATGCCCGTTCCCGTGGGGGCGGACGATCCTTTCGTTCCGCACCAAGGAGGAAAGCACCAGTGACCCGGCAAAAACAGCCCCAGACCGGCCAGAGAAAATCCGGTTTTGGACGTGGCCTTATGGGGGGCCTGCTAGGCGGCGCTTTAGGCGGGATGCTGTTTGGCAGTCTGTTTGGAATGGGCGGCTCAGGCATGGGCATTCTTCCCATGCTTCTGTTGGGTGTTGTGGGCTACTTTTTTTATAAGAGATTTACCGCCCGTCCTCCAAGTGGGACACCTCCAGGGTACCAGCCCCAACGGCAGAACAATAATGTTTTTGGCGGGAATAGTTCTGCTGCTCCTTCCGGTTTTTCTCCATCAGATTCTGTGCCGGTTAAATCCAGCCTTGAAGAAGGTTTTGATCTTATCCGCATCAGCGATCCTGATTTCGATCCGGCTTATTTTGTGGAAGTTGCATCCGATGTTTTTTTCAAGGTTCAGGCTGGTTGGATGCGTCGCGATATCTCTTCCTATCGTCATCTGCTTGGCGATCAGCTGGCATCTGAATATGAAGAGCAATTCAAAGAAATGGAAGCAAAGGGCGAGATTAATAAACTGGAAAATATCTCCATCCGTAATGTTGAGCTGGTTGACGCCGGATCTGAGAGCGGTGAGGATTTTGTGACCGTCCTCTTTACTGCAAATCTTCTTGATTATACTGTGGATGATAAGAGTGGTGATCTGATTTCAGGGAGTATGACAGAGCCTGTGAAATTTGCTGAAGAGTGGAGCTGGGCACGTCCGCTTGGTACACAGGACTGGAAACTGGAAGGGATTAAGGAAGTTTAGTTTAGGTTATTGCAAAATCTTTCTTCAAACAGGCTTTTGGGATGATGTTATTTCAGGCGCCTGTTTTGAGGAAGGACCGTTTTCATCCGGGAAAAACTCATCAAGCATATTTTCCTCCTGTGCAACAGGAAAATAGAGTTTAAAAATCGTACCATCTCCGTAGCTGCTCTCCACAAGAATGGCTCCACCGATACCCTGCATAATTCCATACACCATGGCCAGCCCAAGACCAGAACCTTTACCGACTTCTTTGGTTGTATAAAAGGGATCGAAAATCCTCTCCTGTACCTCCTCGCTCATACCTGTTCCAGTATCTGCTACTTGAAGTAGGGCATACTCTCCCAGATCAATTTTAAGTTCTGACTGAAGCTGTCTGATTTCCGTTTTTGGAATTAAGTCAGTGGCGATTGTTATGGAACCACCGTCGGGCATTGCGTCACTCGCATTGAGACACAGGTTGAGAATGATCTGTTGCAACTCAGTTGAATCACATTTCACCAGGGGAAGGTCATCACTTTGACAGACTTTTATTTCGATAGTTTGTGGCAATGAACTCTGCATGAGAGAGAGTGAATCTGCAATGATCACTTCGAGCGAAGTGGAAGCGTTGGGTGCGGGATTACTGTGCCTGCTGAAGGCAAGCATTTTTTTGACAAGATCAGAGGCCCTGAGAGATGATTTTTCTATAATATCTGTGTATTTTTGCAGCTTCGAGTTGTCAGCCAGCCCAATCTGAAGCATGGCTGTATAGCCAAGAATTCCAGTCAGGATGTTGTTGAAATCATGGGCAATTCCCCCTGCCATTGTTCCTATTGCTTCCAGCTTTTGCGTCTGCAGCAGCTTTTTCTCCATATGTTTCTTTTCTGTGAGGTCTGTTACAATAGCCAGACATCTTGAAAAAGAACCTTCATGTTTAATGGGAACACTGCTTAAAAGGACAGTCTTGTATTCTCCGCCAGCATTTTCAAGCTGTACTTCCTGTTTTGATAATTGTCCTTTTAAGTTATCTTCGATACTTTGCCGCAGGAGTTCCTCATCATCTTTTTTCACCAGCTGAGAGATATTTACACCTGTCAGATCGCCATGTCCGAGTAGATCCACCAGACGCCTGTTGGCAAATTGTATGTTTCCATCTTTGTCGAGTACCCATATTCCTTCGTTAACATTTTCGACAATTTCTCTATATCGTTCTTCAGATTCTCGAAGCTGCTTATACAGGTTTGCATTGTCAAGAGCCATGGCAATATGGTTGGCAAAACCTTTTAGGAAATTTTTATCAGCTCTATGGACAAAATTCTGGTTTTTACTGTTATCTCCAACCATTATTCCAATTATTTCTCCCCTGACATTTAAAGGTACCAGGATGAAGGCCTTTGGGTGAAGAGTTTTTATTAATGGATTATCAGGATTCAGCGATAAAGCTTCAACATTTTCAACAACAATCGGATCTTTACTATGAGCACTTCTGGCAATGATATTATCTACCTTGTCCAGTGGAATTTCATATCCTTTAAACTGAGAGATAAGTTTTTTATCGATACCAACAGCATGAATAAGAATCAGGCTTTCGTTTTTTTCGTTTGCCAGGAAAATACAGGCTCTGTCTAAGTCGGCAACATCCACGAGCTTTGAGACGATTACATCCAGAAGATCTTCCAGGTTTAAGGTGGATAAGATGGCTGCACTCGATTCTTGAAGAGTCGTCATCTCTGCTACCTTTCTTTCCAGGCGCCTGTTTAACGTGTTTATATTATGGTATTTCTCTTTTAATAGTTCTTTGTCCCGTTCTAGCTCTTGAATGGTCTCCCGGATAACTCTTCCAGGTGTGATAAGTTTGAATAAGAACGATCTCATCCGGCTTGGAGGTTGCCATTTCAGGTGATATTCGCAGTACTCATCACCATCAAAAAAATTCTGGGTTTCAATGAGTTCAGCTGGAGGGCATCTCCAAATAGTGGGGATTGCCTGGTAGATGCCTTTGTTAAAATAACAGAAATCTCTATTTGTTGGGATGCTTTTGTCCCAATGGAGTCTGATTATGGCCGAAGTTTTAGTGAGGCTGACTGTTTCAACAGTTTTTGTTCTGTTGAAGTGGTCATTTATTTTCTGTAGTTTTTTTATGACATGACTTGGATTGCCAAGACTATAGATAAAAATTTTCTGTATATACCCAAAACGTTGTTTTAAAATGGAATTGAAACCAATGTGATATGCGGTGTCTGCATTGTTGAATATGTGGTTTGCATTGGAAAAAAGTTTGATCATCAGGCTGGAGGGGATCCAGTTGTGAGGATCTGAGAGGAACACCTCTATATTTTGAACACCCTCCATCTCCGGCATGAGCTGGTCAAACAACTGAGGAAGCATACCGGGGGCCTTCTCTCTTACATATTCAATGATAGCCAAGGAATTCATACAATTGATATGCTGCTGTTCCCGCGTAAATGGAGAACGGCCAACAGACTGATCTTGGCTGTTCAAAGAATGGGGACGTAATATCGGTATGTTCATCGGATAATATTCATTGAAATCAGAAATAAAGAGTTTACATTAATTGGGTGAATAGTTATTACTATGCGATTTTTAATAGTTCACTAGCCTTGGACAGATAGAAACCGTACCGGACTTTGTGGCGTTTGTGAACTTTTTTATATAAAAATAGTTAGTTAGGAGTGTACAGGTACAGTGGAAACAGTAGGTATTCCGTCAATGTATTGATTTGACAGTAGATCGACTGTACCACTGCATATCACTATAAAAGACAGATGAATTAAGTCAACAATTAGGCACTAAAAGTGAATAAATATTAATCACATCACAATAGGAGTAAAAAGTGAAAATCGTATCTCGGCTTCCAAAACTCGGGCTTAGTCAATTTTTTCAACTTCCACTTAACATCTGGATAACTCGTGTAAGTCCTCTTTTTATTCTTAGGTTATACCTTTATTCTCTTGGTTGTTTGTATTTTCTGTTGCAGGGGAAAGATCGAATAAAAATATGTTCATCTCTTAGGCATATATTGCGATATCGACAAACTTTTTCCCATTTTTATAGAAATGTGCTACAAGTTTTTGGTGGGATTTGTGAGCACTACCTGGAAAAATTGTTGATGGGACATCGAAACTTTGCAGATATGCAGGATTTTCTTGGCAAAAGACTAACGGTACAAAACAGACATGTTCTCGATCAGGCTGCTGCTCAAGGCAGGGGAGGAATACTTGTGACCGGACATTTTGGTGCGGTCGAGTATCTCCCACTGGCTCTATCGCTCAGCGGTTACAAAATCGCTATGATTGTAAAATTTAAAACTGACTCTTTGCGTAAACAGCTAATGAAAAGGTCAGCAGAGCTGGATATCATACTTATTGATGCTGAGCAGGATAAAGTTGTTTTTAAGGCTCTGGATGCGATCAAAAATGGGCGACTTCTTATTACGGAATGCGATGAGTTTTCAAAGTGGATACGCCATAAGAGTGAAAAAGTATCTGTGTTCGGGAATAGTGTTTCACAGGATAAGACACTGGATTTCTTTTATCGAAGAGCTAAAGTTCCGGCAATGCTGGGGTTGATGAAGCGTCGTAATGGTGGTTATGTACTGTCTGTTACTTCTCTTGCCAATGGTGGTGAGAAGGTCTCACTTGCCAAAAGAGCATGGAATTGTCTGGAAGAGCATATACTTGCAGAGCCTTATCAATGGTACCAGTGGAAAGATGCGGCTGTGGAACTTGCACCCTTTATTGAAAACGGAAGGATGAATGAAAATTACCAACCTCAGGGTGTACCGACTGGAGATACCGTTCTCGCTGGCAATTAGTCATAATCTTGCTGAAAGAAAAGAAAGTGAAGCAATTTTAGTTGTTGTTGAATCCGATAATGGATTTACAGGTATTGGGGAAGGTACCCCCCGATCATATGTTACGGAAGAATCATTGGCGGGATGCGTTGATGCCGCCATTGAAATAGGTCAGCAGCTAACTCATAAAGAGTGGACTGATAAAGATGGCCTGAACCTGATTCTTGATCATGTTGTTGTGCAACCCACAGCACAGCAGAACCCGTCTGCCTGGTGCGCTGTGGAGCTTGCCTGTCTTGATTTGTTTGCTAAAAGCAGGCGGATTCCACTCTGGCGCCTTTTTGCGGAGAGTCCTGTTAACGAAACATTCACCCATTCAGCAGTTATTCCTCTTTTATCTCCGCAAAGCCTTGCGTCTTTTCTGCCACTTATCAAATCAATGGATATGGGATTTGTTAAAGTAAAGGTTGCAGATCCCCTGGAGGGAGTCAGGTATCTGTTATCTATTCGTGATGCTCTGGGGCTGAAACCTGATATACGAATTGATGCCAACGGTGCCTTTTCAGCCGATGCAGCTATAGAATTTACACAAGCTGTAGATTCCATAGGGATAAGCAGTTTTGAACAACCGGTGGCAAAAGAGAATATGGAAGGTATGAAACAGGTAACGACTCAGGGGGCTGTGACCATTGCTGATGAATCCATGTGCAATAAAGATGATATGGACAATCTTATCCAAAACCATGGATGTTCAGGGTTTAATATAAGAGTGTCTAAATGTGGAGGATTCAGAGAGAGTTTGAAGCTCTGGAATCATGCTCTGGACAACGGCTTTTTTTGTCAGCTGGGTTGCCATGTCGGGGAGACAGGGATTCTCTCTGCAGCTGGGCGTCATTTAGCTGCTCTCTGCAGAAAAATTAAATACCTGGAAGGTGGATATACTTGCTTTACTCTGGAAGCAGATATTTGTAACGAAGAGGTAAGCTTTGGCCACCAGGGCCAGGCCGGATTGTTGAAAGGAGATGGCCTTGGAGTCACTATCAATGGCGAAGCGCTTGATAAGTGGGGAGTGCTGGTGGGTGATTTGTCCTGAGTTTAAAAATAATTTAACTGTTTTATCTCCTGTTTTTATTTTCCCAACATCTTCGGATAATAGAAAAAATCAAAAATTCCCTCTTTTTTCTTTACGTTCTTCCAGGTATCAACCTCAAATTTTAATGCCACAATCCCGCAGGTCGGTACATTGTCTATGTGCAGATTTCCAAGAATATTTGCAAGCGTTGTAAAGCCGGAATTATGACCGATCATGATCGCCAGGTCACGGTGGTCATCAAAGGAGTGGATACAGTCAATGAGGTCATCAGGCGTGGCGGAATATATTCTATCCTGGTACACAATTCGTTTTTTAGGATAATTAGATTGTCCTCAAAAAGTCACAACCAACTGTTATTGTAGAGTAAAGACTTTAAAAAGGTAGTACTATATGCAAGCATACAGAGCAATACTCAACAAAAGGCT
>DQTH01000122.1 GCA_015662865.1 Desulfocapsa sulfexigens | reverse complement strand
TTGCTAATGTTGTTAAAATTCACAAATGTTTACGAAACCAAAATTAGGAGTTGCCGCTATTGGTGCGATTCAGGCTGGTTCGGGAACCGCTGGTATTACCACGATTATCTTGAGCGAAAGTGTAATAGACCAAAATATAATAAACTACTGTAAGGGACAGGCAGGCAGCGCAGTTTTCCGGAGTTTAATCTTGCTGCCAAAATCATAGGTAACTCAAAGTTCTGTGTTACAAATTCTCCTTGCACCTGAGCTCAAACGATGAATTTGTGAAAAAATCCATATTCGAGGCGCGTAAAAATGAAGAAGACGGAGAATTTTTACGAATCCATCTTATCTAAAAGCTTTGTGTCATCCAGATATTTCAGAGCCTGCCACAGATCTTCTTCACTGTGCGGTTCCAGGGTAACAAGCGGGTGCAGATCGTTTACTGCAAGAAACTCAAAGAGAGCAGGAAAATCAAAATTTCCCAGTCCCAGCCCAAGATGCTGATCTCCTTCTCCGTTGTTGTCGTGGAGGTGCAACTGGCCAAGCCAGGGAGATAGAGCGGGAAGCCAATCCTGCCATGGTGTTCTGGAAAAACTCATGAGATGCCCGACATCCAGACAGAATCCGCTCTTGGCAGAATTCATTTCCGAGAGAATGGTCCTGTGGGCATCCGGACTGGTTTCATAAGTGTTTTCCAGCATGAGCAGACATCCGGATTTCGCAGCAATCTGAGCCAGTTCCTTCCATGTTTCCAGGGCTGATGGCTTCCACCCTTCCCATTTATAGCCCTGTTTGTTTGTCTCAAAGTTCAGGTGGCAGACGATTGATTTTGGCTTGAAAATTTCAATGAGCGCAAATGCCCTGCGTAATTTATTGCGGCTCACCTCAAGGATTTCAGGGTCAAGTGCACCTGGTGCCAGATCAAAAAAAGGGGCATGCAGGGTACAGGAGAGATTGTTGTCAGCAAGGATGGCTGCGATTCTTTTGAATTCTTTTTCAGGTTCTTCATACAGACAGAGACCTTCCAGGCCGATTTCAGGTTGAATTCCGTTGGCAACAAAAAGATCAAGGTAATGATCTTTTAATTCATACCAGGGCGCGTTGATAAAACAGCGGGAAGTGATGTGTTGATATTTTTTTTGAGACATGATGGTTTAGCTTAATCGGCTCAGGCAGGTTTTTCTATAAAGATTGATTGATATGGCAGAGGAGAGTCAGGTCAACGATCAATCCGTCGCGCTGTCCAATAGCATTTTCTCCAGTATTTCTCATTCAGACTTGATATGATGACTCCTTTGCTCGTGGAAGCATGGAGAAATTTTGAGTCACCAAGGTAAATACCCACGTGGTTGTAAAATAAACTGGTTTGAAAGAAGACAAGATCCCCCACACGCAGGTTGTTTCGAGCCACTTTCCTGCCGATTTTAACCTGTGAGTCAGTTGTCCTTGGAATAGTAAAACCAAGTTGTGAACGGAAGGTGATGTACACAAAACCTGAACAGTCCACTCCACGTTTGCTCATCCCTCCCATTCTATATGGTGTTTTGCGCCATTCCCCGTACTGTTTTAAAAGTTTGGATTTTACACTGCTGCTGTCGCGTAAATCCACAGCACTACCCGACTTTATAGCTTTAACGTTGGCTGACGGTCTGTGGCCTCCCGTGGAACAACCGGTGATTATTGATAAAAGAATGAGCAGAAAAAGAAAATAGTTGCTGCCAGGAACTGATATGATTCGCATGGCTTTGTTCAATTTAACGCTCGCTAAGATATTTGACCATCTGGCTCATGGAGAGCTTCATGCTGGACGGCCCTGAGCGGATAAAAAAATCTTCGTTTTTTCCAACCAGAAGAAAGACTGGTCTTCGAACCCGTTCACATTCGACAACGAGTATGGTTTTTTCTTTAATGCTCACTATTTTGAGATGAATGAATCTGGTGAATTCTGCACCAATATGATTGTTGAGCAGATTTTTAAAATGCAGCCTGCATTTATCTTCATTTGCAAAATTATCCACATCTATGCCAGGGATTTCTCCAGCATCGTCAACGCCAATGAGGAGTATTCCTCCATCACTGTTCATGAACGCGACCACAGCTTTGAGCCAGGCAAGTTCAATCTCCTTACCGACTTTGCCGGTTTTCAGGTTGGTCCGCATTGTTGATTTGAATTCAAGAGTGCCGGATTCCCCTGCCTGAATAAGTGCCAGGATCTCATTCTCAAATCCATACCTGTCGATATGCTGTTGCGGCAGGTCTTTGAGTTGATGGCTGTATCTGCGGACAAGAAAGATTGTCATGATAATGCCGGCAAGGAGGATGGAACCTGCAACTAATCCAAAGCGCAGCCATTGCTTATTCAGATCAGCAAAAATATCATCCTCTGGAATAAGAACAGCAACCCACACATCATTGTTCGCGGCATAAAGCGGGCTCAGTCCCAGCCACCAGGTCTGCCCATTGTTTTTAATGGAGATGACCTGGTTATCCTGAAGGTTGCTCTCTATCAGTTTTTGAATCACGGTTTCCAGGAGCTGTTTTGAAAGAGCTGTACCTCCGACCTGTGAGGGAGTGTCTGCGGCTAATGTGTTGTTGATGGCATTATTTAAATAGGATCCGCTTTTCTGGAGGAGCAGGATCTGGCTGTTTGCTGTGATTTTAACCTGTTTCATAAATGCCATAAGATCATTTGTGGTAAATGAAATGGCAGAGACATAAGACCGGTCAGGGGTACTGCGTCGGGCCCAGCGAAGACTTGCGGTTATTCCGCTTTCTTCAGTTGCCTTTAATATATATGGTGCGGTCAGGAAATATTCCTTTTCCGCGCCAAGTGTCATTGCTCCGCGGAACCAGGGCATTGCAGCAGGATTGAAAGTATCACCGTTACTTTCTTTGATGTCTATGATGTCTCCTTCAACCCAGCGTGCAGCAACTGCTTTTGATTGCTGATGTTCGTGTAAAAACCACTGCTGATTATAATGGGAGAGGTGGATGTCATTTCCATCTTCATCAGCAAGGGATATTGCATGAACATTGGGCTGGATTTCCATGAGTGCCTGGAGCTGGGTGGCAAGAAGCTTCGGATTATCAAGTTTGAGCAAACCGGCTTCACCCCATTTACCAAGAAGTTTCAGGGTATTGCTCAGTGGCTCTGTGAAAGATTTAAAATGCGTTTTTACCTGCCGGTTGGCTTTGGTGATGATAGCAGTTGAAATGTCACGCTGGGTTTTTATGCCTTGCACGAGAACAATGGCAAGAATTGCACCGGATGTGACAAAGAGAATGATGAGGATATCGCGGAGAAGCCGTCTCTTGATATTTCTGGGACATCCTTTGATTACATCTGAGAGTGTTGTGAGCAGGGCCATATTAAGATTTTGAGGGATTTCTGGTACTGAGCAGCAAGGCAAAATATCCGCTAACTCCGGCAAAAAGCGATGATCCAAGGATACCTATTTTTGCATTTAACAGATACTCCGCATCGTTGAATGCCAGTCCGGCAATAAAGATGGACATTGTAAAGCCAATTCCTGCCAGCAGGCTGACACTTGCAATCTGTGCCATGGTTACCCCTTTGGGCAGCCTGCTCCAGCCAAAAGTTATTACCAGCCAGGAAAAAAGCAGAATACCAATCAGTTTTCCGCCAATGAGCCCTGCCATCACGCCAAATGTAACAGGATGCATCAAGGTCTGACCAAGGGTTGAAATATCAATGGGAATGCCGGCATTGGCAAGAGCAAAAATGGGAATAATGAGAAAAGATACCCAGATGAGCAGATTGTGCTCCATACGTTGAAGGGGACTCTCCATTTTATGGACAAAATTTTCCATGGACTGGAGAACTCTCTGCTGGGCACCATTTTCCATGATATTTTTTCGATCTTCCTGTAACTCTTCAAACCTGTTATTTAACTCCCGCATTCGCCGGACAAAGGGCAGGGCTTCACAGTAGGAATTAGCAGGGACCGTGAGTGCTGTGATAACTCCAGCCAGGGTGGCGTGTACGCCTGATTTGAGCATTCCGAGCCACAGCAGTATTCCAAGGAAAATATAGGGGCCGGGACTACGAATTCCCGCCATATTGGCGAGAATCAGCAGGATAAAGGCACAACCAGCAAAAAGCAGTGCCATAATATTGATCTGTTCTGTGTAAAAAGCAGCTATAACCAGTACTGCTCCAAGATCATCCACAATGGCAAGGGCCAGAAGAAATCCTATCAGCGCTCTTGGGATACGCTTGCCCAGAAGAGCCAGCACACCCATGGCAAAGGCGATATCTGTGGCCATGGGGACTCCCCAGCCATCGATTGCATCGGTTCCACCATTGATAATCACATAGAAGACGGCTGGAACGATCATTCCGCCGATTGCACCGGCAATGGGTAAAATGGCCTGCCTGCGATCAGCAAGTTCTCCAACCAGAATTTCACGTTTTATTTCAAGACCCACTGTGAAGAAAAAAAGGGCCATCAGCCCATCATTAATCCAGTGATGGAGGCTTTGGGTAATACCAAAAATGTGTCCGCCAATGGTCACTTTGGTATGGAGAACTGCGTCATAGACAGGCAATAATGCAGAATTGGCAATGACCATGGCGATAACGGTGCAGGCCATTAGAAGCAGACCTGAGGATGCCTCGTCATGAACAAATTCTTCAAAAGGTGTCATGGCCTTTTTGAAGGTTTTTTCAATTGAACTGCCAAAAATCTTTTCAGCGCAGGAGAAGTCTTCTTTTTGTTTTTTCATGTATCGTGTGATTTTTTATGGTTCAAGAGTTCCTGAAAGGACCTGGGAGTTTGTGACAAAGGAAATGCCCTGCTGCATCTTTGTTCCGATCATGACACCTTCAATGATGGGCTCGCTAATACCGGTTTTGCTGGACCAGCTCACAAGAAATTTAGCACCAGAACCACCCAGTGTGTCCTCCTCGGGAACAATGTATCTGGTGGACGCTAAAGGACCTATAGTGATTACATTATTCAGGTAATGGATGAGCAGTTTGCCGTCAGAATCATAATAGTCGACTTTTTCAAGGGTGAGAGAGTTGTTCAAATCAGTGTTTCGAATGGAAACAATGGCAGTGAGTTGAAAAGGTTTGTTTTTAAATCGAGAATCCGCGTAGATGTGTGAATATACAGGAACATAAACTGTTTGTGCCAGCCAGTGCTGAATTGACATGGCACTGCTGCCTGCCGGAAAAACAGTAAAGAAAAACAGGGCAGTAATGAGCAGGGAACAACGCGAGAAAGGCTCTGTTTTCATGTCTGCTTCCTTTTCATTGAATTGAGCTGTCTGATTTCCTCTGCAATTTCTTCTGAAAGCCTGGAAAGTCCATCGCTGAGGCCTTTTACCAGGGAATCAAAATCGTTGTTTTCGGGTTTTATGGTAAAGCTCGAGGTAGTCACGTGGAGGATGGTTTGACCATCATCTGCAATAATTTTCAACCGCGCTTCCACCAGAGCATTTCCATCAGTATCTTTTTCAAAATGAAGAAGAGTGAGTGCCAGTTGTATCCCTGTCCGGCCCTGGTTGTTCGGAAAAATGTAAATCCTGTCAGTGCCAAGAATTTGTGACAAGTTGCTGATGACAACATTGGATATCATTTCCTGAAGGTCTCCAGCCCAGCGATGCTGTTCCTCAAGGTTTATCGAATATGCTGAATTTTGTGAGACAAGCTGGCCCTGATCAAGAAAAGAAACAATCTTTATCGGTCTCAAAAGGATGTCTGGCATTGAGTCATCCGTGGAAACAGGCGATTGCGAGACATTACCAAGAGTGTGGTAGTAAATTGGAAGCCCCTGTTTTATGCATCCACCACCAAGAAGAAGGAGTAGAATAAGAAAAAATGAAAAACCGCAAACTGTTTTATTGCTCATTTTGAATATAATCTCCGGATATTGTCGGGTTTGCTGATAGACACCCAATAACAGTAATTACTGAGTATGGTAATTGATCTTTTATGCGAAAGCTCTCTAAGGCAATCAGTTAGTCGTTTTATTACAGCCATCCATTGTTGTCACTGATTGTTTCCAGTCACTGCTGGTAAAAACATGGTCCAGGGGAAACTATCGGCAGCATTCACATAAAAAACAGAGCTCCACTCCAGGCCGGGATATCCGGGCCAGCCAATGGTTCTGGCAGACAATATATATGTTTCCGGCAGATCCGGAGTAAAGTTAAAGCTTGTTCCTGTTGATATCAAGGACGTGACTCTGTTTTGTACCTGCTTTGAGTCTGAAATACTGATGTCATCGATTAGAAAACCACAAGAAGCTGATGTGCAAAAATAGTAAGAGCCGGATTGACCATCTTCGAATCCATAGGAAACTCTTAAACGGATAAGTCTGTCACTATATGCTGACAGGGAAATAGTATGCTGCTGAAAAACTGATTCTCCCGAGTCATCTGTTCCTGATTGAGAAAATAATGTGGACCAGTTCAGTCCATCATCCTGGCTAATCTGCACTATGGCCAGCTGATCAGCTGTGGCATAACCCAGTTGGGAATTGAATGTGAGATTACTTGTACCTGTGGGCACAAAGCTTATATCAATCTCAAAAGAGTTGGTCTGTGGCTGTGGTTGGGCCAGATGAAAAGAGTGGGTTCCTGTGGCGGCAGCATCTGTTGTAATGAGATCATACGCTACATCTGTATAATCAAGAGTCGTCCCGGGTCCGGTTTCAGCGCCTTCTGGAAGTGGTGGCAGGAGTGTTCCCTGCAATACCTCATATTCTTCCGCAAAACTGACCTCGGTATAACTCCAGGTTCCGGTTTGTCCGACGAAAGCTGTCTGGCTGCCTGATATTTCCGGAAACTCTTCCTGGCCAACAACAGTGAACGGGTCAATAATGGTCACCCCATAAGTATATTCTGAAGAAGGAGTGTTGGAGATCCCTGTGATATAGACCACACAGGACAGATCGGTTACTGGTTTTTGCCATGGATTACTTTGGTACCAGACAAGGGTGTTTTCTCCCATATTGCTGGCAAGCGTTTCCAAGGTAATGGTCAGAGCCGATCCATCACAAGTCATACTGACTGCAGCACTGGAAAAATCTGCGCCGGGATAAGAAAATGACCAGCGGTCAGGCACGATCTGATATGGTACATATCCAGGTGGCGGCCAGGCAACAAAATCATCCCGTGTTGCTGGACGAGCCTCCCACATGTTGTCGTCAAATACCCAGATTGAATTTGCGGCTAAATATCCTGAGTCTGAAGGAATATCTCCTGTACCCATTGTCTGGGTCTGCGGGTATAACAGCCATCTACGATGTCCCACAGGTCCATTATTACTTCCATCATCACGCATTTGACCGGAAACAGCATCCCAGCCGTAGTGGCCAAGCGAAAGGTTGGAGCTTCCCGCCGCTTCAGCCCCTTCGGCAGTATAACAATCCCAGGTGTCCGGAGGGGTGTGATTTAATGTATTATTGCGGCTCATCATTAAAGCCGCCTGTTGTGATTTGCTGTTGTAGGTGGCAGAAAACATCACATCAGAAGGAACACCTGCCATTGCCCGGAAATAGTTTATTCGGGCAAGGACACTGTTTTTGAAATCAGAACTTGTATCACCTGCAACACAGTTCCCAACATCTCCCACCCATCCGTCAGGGGTGAATTCGGATGCTGAATAAACACTGTTATAAAAATTTCTGCTCACCTGCCGGTTGCTGGTGTCAATGGACCATCCTCCAGTATTATCTGCAGGGACCCCGGAAGTCGATAGTGGACTGATCACAGCTTCGGAAAATATTTCATCGTCTGATTTTTGGCGTTCCAATGCATCTCCAAGAACAGGCAGTGACGGGATAGCGACAAGAGTATCCTGGCACCAGGCCGAAGCAGGAGAAACAGTGAGCAAAAATAGGAGGAGATATTTTTTCATCTTTTTTAATAAGTCAAATGATCGTAAATTGTTCGATGTCTTGGAACAGCCGGTTTATTTTTCACTGATTTAATTGCCTTGCAAACGGCCAGTATAAGCTGACCCAATCACTTTTGCCGACCAAAATGAGTGGCAACTGTGAGACTGCACAACCTACTAAGGTTATGTGGGAAACCGTGCTGCTTGGGGATAGCTGGATACAATTGTTGTACAAGTATGTTCTTGTTATCTTTTAATCTTTCCAATTCAACCACTGATACTTTATTAAGTTGAGATTTGTATGAAGGTTTGTGCTTACCAGAATGTATAGCCCTTTGCTATTTTATAGGCATTGATAAGATTTGGTGAATTTGGATACCCAGTTTTTCCACTACAGAAAAATCCAGAGTATGCACCATGACTCTTAGTTCTTCATTGTAAAAGGATGTGAAATGAAGACCGCGACTGTCTAGCTCTATATGTTTGCAACCTCGGATTCAATGAATATTCTGATTACGTACAAAACTCAGCCATTTTGTTTGTCATTCCCGCGGAGGCGGGAGGTAAGCGTAGACTCCGATCCAGAGGGCTGACATCACCACGATCACTTGTAATTCTTTCGTTTTACCAATTCCTTATGTCTTCACCATATGAAGTTGGCTGAGTCTCATACGTAATCAGAATGAATATTGATGGTGCACCATAAAGTGCATGCTCATTTTTTGAACCAGGGATTGGTACATAGCTTTTGGCCAAAAACTCAATCCCAATTCCAGCGCCATCTTTATCAAAGGTTGCATATGGTTGACCTATTACCAGAAGAATAGGTTTATGATTTGCAAACGCAAGAACCTTCATCAGTTCTTCACGAGGGGCATCCTTTGGCTTAATTCCAACAAAATAGTCAAAATCTGGAAGATAGAAGTCTGGTAAATATTTTATCTGATTTCGTATGAAACTCAGCCAGATTCACAAGGTATACGATAATTTGTTGATAAGGCATGAAAAGTTAAATGCCAATGGGCTGTCATTCCCGCGTAGGCGGGGATCCAGTTTCGTGCTATAGATCTGGATCGGAGTCTTCGCTTCC
>DQTH01000239.1 GCA_015662865.1 Desulfocapsa sulfexigens | reverse complement strand
TTTTGTTTTGAAAAATAATACCTACAGATTGAGCATGGATTAAATTGAAATCAAGGTCCGCGCAGCGACCCGAAGGGCTTGACCTTTAATTCAATTTCATCCATGCTATTTACTCCTTTTTACCCACAGATGCGTTTAAAGAACCTAACAAATCAGAGGTTTCAGGATACTATTAACCATAGCCTGCAAAAATGAAAAGGTTTGACTTTGCCAAAAGGGCTTGCTATAGAAGCCATGAAACAAACAGCCGACATAGCTCAGTTGGTAGAGCGACGCTCTCGTAAAGCGTAGGCCAGCGGTTCGATCCCGCTTGTCGGCTCCAAAATATTTTGGGAAACATGGGAATCTGCCTCTGTTTCCCTTTTTTGTTTCAATTAGAAATGCCCTTTCATAAATCATTACGAAAGGGCATTTAACGTTCTTAAAGGCTAATAAGAAACTCAGCAAAAAATGTTTCTTGTTACTGACAGCCTTTTAAAAACCTGTTGCGTCGGATGAAGTCGTTTTATCCACGGGCACGATTATAAATTCATCGCTATTCATCAACGTCAGTTTTCAATATTTTATCGCCGGGCTGCAGGGCATCACCAACTTTTGCTGAAATAGAAGTCACAATTCCGTCAATTTGACAGTTAATCGGTGTCTGCATTTTCATTGCTTCCATAACAGCAACTTTATCTCCAGCTGAAACCTCCTGTCCTTCTTCCACACAGATTTCACAGACATTGCCTGCAAATGAGGCACGGATGTCTCCAGCTTTGCAGAGAACAATGATTTCCTCTTTGGACATGGTTGCAGGTTTTGCCGCTGCACCTTCAGGAAGGTCCGGTTCAAAATTATAAACACGCTGGTGATGATCAACATTAAGATATACATTGGTCTCACCATCTTCATTAACAATTGAAGGCCCGATTTCAAGCATGTGCTCTTTGCCTGTATGATCCATGAAACTCAGCGTCTCTCCGGGTTCAAATCCACCCTCATGAAGGAAAATTGAAGGAGGCAGAACATGAACCTTACCAAATTTCGTTTCAAATTTAAAAAATTCAACAGCATCATTTGGGTGTTGTAGATAGAGAACCAGTTGCTGATCAGTGGGTTCTTCACCAATGCGGTCTGTGAGGATTTCTTTTTCTTTGTCGATATCCATATCCTCGATATCCTCAACCCCGCCTTCTTCTTCAAGAACTTTTTTCCAGTCTTTGCCAAGGACCTTTTCAAATATCCACTCTTCTGGTTCATAAAAAGGGAAGGGGCCATATTTGCCAAGAAGCAGGTTCCGAAGATCACCAGAGGCATTTCCGTAACGTTCTCCACCTTGTACATTTGAAACCGCTGTTGTCCAGAGAATTTGAGAACCTGGTGTAACTGACCAGTAGTTACCAAGTTCTTTTTGTACTCTGGGAAGTTCTTTGTGTAAAATGTCAGGCATTTTGTCAAGGAATCCACCTTTGGACGCCTGTTCAAGACTTGATCCCATGGCACCGCCCGGCAGTTTGTGAATCTGAACAGTAGGTTGAAAACCCTTTATCTGTGATTCAAACGCCTCGTAATATTTACGCTCATCCCTGATAACTTCCGAAGTTTCAATGATGGCATCCTCGTTTATGGTGGCTGGATTCAAACCGATATCCTTCAAGGTCTGGATAACTGTCAGTATTGGCGGAGGTCCATAAAAACCCGTGAAAGAAGCATCTGCAGCATCAATAATATTTGCGCCATTTTTAACTGCTTCCACAATTCTACCCACATCATTACCATCTGTATTGTGGCCATGATAATGAATGGGAAGATCAGGATGTTTTTGACGAATAGTATCAACAAGTTCACCAATTCGTCCAGGTGTTCCCAAACCACCATGATTTTTAATACAGAGAACGATATCACTTCCTGTGACATCTAAAATTTCCTGAACTTTGGAAAGATAATAGGCGTTGGTATGTTCCGGGCCTGTGGAAAAACAAATACAAGGCTCGTTAATCTTTCCAGCCTTGCCGACTTCCTCAAATACAGCCTGCATATTTGGTATGTAATTCATGAAGTCAAAAGTACGCCACACATCTACATATTTGGCAAACTCTTTAACAGTGAAGCGGATAACATTCTGTGGGTATGGGCGGTAGCCAAAAAGATTCACGCCACGACACAAGGTCTGAAACATGGTCGTTGGCATTTTTTCCCGGAGAATCTCCAGTTTTAAAAATGGGTCCACCTGTTTGCGTAAAATATCTACATGAACTGAAGCACCACCAGTGATTTCAAGGGAGAAAAACCCGGCACGCTCACGGGCATCAGCTGCCATGAGTTCTGTATGCAGAAGAATCCTGTTTTTGAAATCTGATTGAGAGAGGTCCCGAGCGGTATTGGTTATATGGTATCCATCAGCATTCTGTAATTGCCTGATCACCTCAGCTGGAGATGTTCCTTGTACAATTCTTTCCATAGTCTTTCCTTACTTTCTTTGTTCGCTAACGATATCTGCCATTTTTAGTTATTAACAAGAGCTTCGAAGTTTCGGCAGTTTTTTATCTATTCAGTGCGGTTCGCAATTTTATGCAGCGTAAGGGTTATATCCCCTGTGATGTATTTCTGCGATCAGGTTTGCAAGCTTGCTTGCCTCATTATCATTTTCGTCATAGTTGAACAGTTCAGGATGCTTATCCAGGTATGAAGTGTCAAAATCACCGGCAATAAAATCTTCATCTCTTGCAATATTGAGATAAAAAGGAATGGTGGTTTTTGGGCCGGCAATCACAAAATTCTGCAGGCAACGGCGAAGTCTGTCAACTGTCTCATTCCACGAAAAACCATGAACGGTCATCTTGACAAGCAGTGAATCATACACTTCAGGAATTGTGAAGCCCTGGTAAACAAAACCGTCAAGACGAACCCCATATCCACCAGGTGAGCGGTAAACTGAAACTGTTTTTCCTCCCTCAGGCATAAAATCCGCTTTTGGATCTTCGGCATTTATGCGCATCTCAATGGCATGGCCTCGCATTTGAACATCTTCCTGCGAAAAAGCCAGTTTCTTGCCCATTGCCAGTTTGATCTGGGTACGAACAATGTCGATTCCAGTAATCATTTCAGTAACAGTATGCTCTACCTGGACCCTGGTGTTGATTTCCATGAAATAATAATTGAAATTCTTGTCGATCAGGAACTCAACAGTACCGGCATTGAAATAATTGGCAGCTTTTGCAGCTTTAACGGCAGTATCACAAATTTTATCAAGAAGTTTCTTGTCTCCAATCATGGATGGAGCCATTTCAATCAATTTTTGATTTCTACGCTGGATTGAGCAGTCACGAGTTCCAAGATGTACGGTGGTGCCTTCCTTATCCGCCATAATCTGTACTTCAACATGCTTGGGCTCTATAACTACTTTTTCAAGATAAACAGATTCATCGTTAAACGCCGCTTTGGCTTCTGCTCGGGCAATGGGTATTTCCGCCCTCATCTGATCATCAGATTCAATGAGCCTGATACCACGTCCACCACCGCCGGATGTAGCTTTGAGCATAACCGGGTATTCATATTTTTCGGCAAAAGCCAGGGCAGTATTAACACCCTCCTCACCAGCGGCAAGATTCTCTGTTCCTGGAACCATGGGAATACCGGCATCAGCCATAATCTGTCTGGCTATAACCTTGTTTCCCAGGTTAGTCACGACTTCCGATGAAGGGCCAATGAAAATGATTCCCTCATCCTCACATGCTTTTGCAAAATCTGCATTTTCAGCAAGAAAACCATAACCGGGATGAATGGCCACAGAACCGGTTTTTTTGGCAGCATTTATTATTTTATCGATGTCCAGATAATCACAGCGCGGACCATGTCCAAGCCAGACAGCCTCATTGGCAATACGGATATGACGAGAATCTTTGTCAGGTGATTCATAAACAGCAACAGCCTCATAGTCCAACTCTTGTATTGCTCTCATGAGCCGAATGGCAATTTCACCACGGTTGGCAACAAGTATTTTCTTTTTCAAAGCGACTCCTTTCTCACGATTTATTAAAAATCACATCAGAATATCTAAACAAGGAATTCCCCAGATTGATAAGGGAAATTGGATCGGCATATTTTTTTACGCCTGAAGTGAAAATTTCAAAAGTCTGTATAATAGCATGATTAAGTTGCAAAGGCAAGTGATATTGGCTAATTGGAATGAGAGGGAGATGAGACCTATCACATACTTGGTGCCTTAAACAACAGAGCTAATAAATAGAAATCACCACTAGTGTCCGGTTAAACAAAACTTAATATTGCATAACCTATTGTTTTGTAAGAGTTAAACAACAAAAATGAT
>DQTH01000119.1 GCA_015662865.1 Desulfocapsa sulfexigens | reverse complement strand
GCGGGGATGACACCACCACGATCACTTGTAATTTTTTTGTTTTACCAATTCCTTATGTCTTCACCATATGAAGTTGGCTGAGTTTCATACGTAATTAGAAATCAGAATGTTACAAACACCCACAAGGCACTTATTCCCCCTTGTGGGTATTAGCCTGCATTTCCCACAAAATGTTCATGAGAAATGCGGGTTAGTCGTCCATCAAGCCGTCCAGCATGTTTTCCAGTTCATCTTGATCAAAATCCAGCGGCTTACTTTCAGCGCCTGTTTTGCTTTGTCCTTCCTCAAAAATAGCCTGTTCTGCTGCTGTCTCATGTCTGTCATCAACATAGCCCGGACAGGGGATTTCTACTGAGATATTCCAGTCGGCCAGGCAATTGAGCACAATGGTTCTGACAAGCTTTTTTTGATTATTGTCAAGGTTCTGGCAAAGTTCATTGGAAAACAGCTTGAAAGCGTCATCAACCGGCACTCTCAGGCTGTAAATTCTGTTGTTTTTAGTGATGAGGCTGTTGGGAAAAGTGCCGTCTGACTGGAAAGCTTTGAGCAGAGTATTCACGGTGTCGCTGTTGACATCTTTTTCAACCTTATCCAGGATTGCATTAAAGGCCTTGATGTAGTTTTCACGAACCAGCTGTGATTCACCCTTGAGATCCAGGCCGACCGGTAATGCCTCCAGTTTGGGCATAAAATAGTCAATGAGATCTGCACGAATGATTTTTCCATGCTGGGAAGCAATCATTTTCATATCACCCGCCTGCTGTCTGAAATCTTTAACCGCCTTTTTCAGGGCCAGATTGGTGGGCATGTATATTTCATGGAAGGTTTTCATGCCTTCCCAGTAATCTTTTTCAGCGTACAAATCAGGAGTGTCTGTGAGGCCGCCAAAAAGATCACCACTGAAGAGAACTTTCTGTTCCTCGTCAAAGAGGCAGCAGGCACCGCGGAAATGTGCATAAGGAGTGGGAATCAGACGCAACCTGTGGCCGGTTTTAACTTTGATTTTACCGCTCTTGAAATTTTCCGTGGCAATAAACTGTTTTTCCTTGAGGCCGTAGAAACGTACCAGCCGCCAGGTATCTTCCGATGTGACAATATGAAGTTGTGGAAAATGGCGCTGAAACGCCACGGTATTTATGCACACGTCAGGATCCTGATGATTGAGGTAGACTAGATCCAGATTGAAGTCAGCACCAAGGACCTGTTCGATTTTTCCGGCAATTGTATTGAAATCAGGGCTTGGGCCGGGGTCAATCAACAGATTGAATTGCTGACCATTTCCCTTGAAAACTCTTAGGTAGGCGTTACTCTCAAATCCTTTGTCATTTCTGCTGCCAACCCAGTAGATGTCTTTTGCAATTTCTACGGGTTCGGAACAATCTGGCTGGGAAATTGTCATGAAACGTGTCTCCTTTCTGTCTTTTCGGATATGGATATTTTGCTACTGAGAATTGTTGTTAACAGTTACATGTTTTTCTTAACTATGTCAAATCATACCGACCTTGAGACTAAGCAGAGATAGAAGTTATGGGGAGGCAGGCTGAGAAACGTATGAATCCATGTATGTCCAGAGAACAGCACCCAGTTCCACTTTTTTTTCCTCGCCCTCGGGATTTTTCAAAGTGTAATCTGCGATATTCAGAGCTGAGAATCCCCACCATCCCGAAACAGGACAGGTAAAGCTGAAGACACCAGTACTATCGGCCTTGATAACCTGGGTGATGTGATAGGGGCTGGCTGCTTTTACTTGCTGATTCTGATTATACAGTTCAACTTCAACTCCTGCTCCCGGTACTGGTTTGTCCGCAAGGAGAACCTGTCCTGTGAAGGTGTTGCCTGCATAGTTGCCAAAAGGGCGGAGCAGGGGCACTATTTCAGTTGCTAAACCCAGGGGTTGGTCCCAGCCATCTTCGGACCCAAAAGCCGGAATAATGACCTTGGTGTAGTGAACGATGAAAATATCTTCTGTCGGCTCCCAGTAGGGAAAAGGTTCCATCACAAAGTGATATACACCTGGACGCTTAACCGGAAAAGCGGCTTGCCAGCCAAGGTGGTCCATTATTCGTGCTTCATGGAGATTTGTGGTTAAATCAGTTTTTTCACGATCTTTGACCACGTAAAATTGCTCAGGTTTCATTAGATCCATCCCAGTTTCTTCAAAGGGATGAGAAAAGGAGATCTTGAGCTGAATAGTACGCTTTTCAGGAGTAACGACAGGCTCAGCCGGTATGATCATTCCAAAATGGGCCTGGGCGGATTGTATAATTGTGAAAAGCAGAATTACAGAGAGCAGAGTGGTATTGAGCAGTTTCATAAGATTTGGCGACAAGAGTTGGACGGATGTAACACGAAAAATAAAATTGTGTGATTTTACATTGTGCAAATCCGCTTGTCAAGTAATGTTCAACCGCGCACTGTATTTACAGGGTGTTTCAGGGTTTTGCAAAGCCGGTAAGTTTGCAGCGCACACGACCATCCAGATCGTAAGCCTTGGTCAGGGTGTTCACATGCAGATTGCGGCCGCGAATCTCAAAACCATCCCCTATGATCCGGGTTTTTCCAGGGGAATATGCCATACCGGTATTGTTGTTATAGGTGAGGAGGTCGGAGTAGAGTTCAGATTTGTCTTTGGGTTTTACTACCACGACTTCATCAATGAGAGTGAGGATGTTTGTCAATTTGTTGAATATGCCTCTTCTTGCAGTGACATAAGTCTTTTCATCATTTTTACCAAAGATTACCGCATCAACTTCTTCCAGATGAAATTCATCAACACTTTTACCGGTAAAAGCCTTTTTAGCCCGGACTTCAAGAGTTTTTTTCCCCTCCTTACTCTGGGAAATAATCACCTGGTCCATGTTGAAATTGTGAGCGTCAAGTTTTCGTTTGGCAAGGGAGGGATCGTATCCTCCACGCGGTGAAAGAAAAGTGGCAACAGGCGGACGCCAAAGCGGAAAAGTGAGAAAAAGTCCAAGAGGGATGAGCCAGACCAGACTTCTGCGGGTTATCATCGGTTCATGTATTGCTGGAGAAGTTCTTTGTGTTTGCCCATACCTTCAAGGATGAGATCACAAAGCTCGCGCACTGCACCATGTCCTCCTGCCTGCTCGGTGGTGTAGTGCACCATGTCCAGAACTTCTCGAACCGCATTGGCTGGAGCAACGGCAAGACCGACTCTTTTCAGGAGTACCAGGTCAAGCCAGTCATCGCCCATGTAGGCAATTTCAAAGGGTTTGAGGCCGGTTTTTTTTAAAATTTCTTTATACGCCTCAAGTTTGTTGCCGGCACCCTGATAAAGATGTTCAATTCTTAAATCACGGCTGCGACGCTCCAGTGCTTCAGAGCTTCTGGCGGTGATGATACCAACGGCCACACCTGCGTCCTGAAGAATACGCAGACCAAAGCCGTCCTGGGTATTAAATGCTTTGGATTCCTTGCCCTCATGGGAATAGATGAGGCTGCCATCGGTGAGCACACCATCTACATCAAGCAGCAGGAGTCTGATATTTTTAGCTTTGGAAAGGGTGGTCATCCAGGCTTTGCTGCGATTGCTTTTCCCGGCATTTTCGCGGGCAATTTTGCGATAGCCTTCCCGAACTTCACAATCAGAAGGATAGGCACCAGGGCCTGAAGGGGTGCAGGATTCATTATCCATTATATTTAATTTAATCAGGAGACAGCTTCCTGGATGCGAACCAGTTGCTTCAGGAGTTTTTCGATCCGGTCAAGGGGCATGGAGTTGGGGCCGTCACAAAGCGCTTTGTCAGGATCAGGATGGACTTCCATGAACAGGCCGTCAATCCCTGCTGCAACTGCAGCCCGGGACAGTGGGGCAATGAATTCCCGCTGACCGCCGGAAGAGCCACCGGCACCACCGGGAAGCTGCACGGAATGGGTGGCATCGTAAATAACAGGGCAGCCAAAACCACGCATAACCGGAAGCGAGCGCATATCCACAACAAGATTGTTGTAGCCGAAACTGGCCCCACGCTCAACGAGCATGGTTTTCGTGCCTCCTGCGCCGCGCAGCTTGTTCACCCCGTTTTCCATATCCCATGGAGAGACAAACTGGCCTTTTTTCAGGTTGATGGGTTTATCTGTTTTGGCAGCTGCCACGAGAAGGTCGGTCTGTCTGCAGAGAAATGCGGGAATCTGGATAATATCTAGAACTTCAGCAGCCGGTGCCACCTGACTGACATCATGTACATCGGAAATGACAGGAACCTGCATATCATTTCGTATCCTGGAGAGGATGGAAAGTCCTTCTTCAAGACCGGGACCACGGTAGGAGTCAAGAGAGGTACGGTTTGCTTTATCAAAAGAGGCCTTGAAAACATAAGACAGGCCGAGTCTTGCACAGATTTCCTGCATCTCTCCTGCAACTCTGCGGGCAAGATCTTCAGATTCGAGGGCACAGGGCCCGGCAATGAGAAGCAGTGGCTGACCAGGTCCCACAGAGAAACCTTTTCCGTCTGGAGTTGAAACAGGAATAACAGTCATAAGGTATTATCCCTTGTGGGCAATGGCCGCAGCAATGAAGTCACGGAAAAGAGGATGCGGTTTCATTGGTTTGGATTTGAATTCAGGATGGAACTGACAACCAAGGAACCAGGGATGATCAGCTATCTCGACTATTTCCACAAGGTTGTTATCCGGAGATGTTCCTGAAATAACAAGCCCTTTCTCTTCCAGCTGAGTGCGGTAATCGTTGTTGAATTCGTAACGATGACGATGACGCTCAGAGATTTCCTCTTTCTTGTAGGCTTTTTTGGCAAACGTTTTGTCTGTTAGTTTGCAGGGATACGCGCCCAGCCGCAGGGTACCACCCAGATCTGATGTTTCATCACGAACCTGCATCTGCTTGGTTCTGTAGTCATACCACTCTTTGATCAAGTAGATAACAGGATCACTTGTCTTCTCAACAAGCTCTGTTGAATGGGCGTCTTTCAGACCCAGTACATTACGGGTGTATTCAACAACAGCCAGCTGCATACCCAGGCAGATTCCGAAGAAGGGGATTTTGTTCTCACGGGCATAGTTGATTGCTCTGATTTTCCCCTCAACTCCCCGCTTGCCAAAACCGCCGGGAACAAGGATCCCATGGCAATCTTTGAGCATGTCTGCCGGGTCTTTGTCAGGATCTTCCAAGTCTTCGGCGCTTATATAGCGTAGCTCAACTTTCACATCATTGGCAACACCACCATGTATGAGGGCTTCGTGTAGACTTTTATAAGACTCTGTGAGATCAACATATTTACCTGTGATGGCAATGGTAACAGTGCCTTTCGGGTTTTTAATCTTACGTACCAGTTCCTGCCACGGTGCGATATTCGGCTTTCCTGTCCAGATGTTGAGGAGTTCAAGAATTTTGGTGTCAATTCCCTCCTCGTTCAGACGCAGGGGCACTTCGTAAATTGTATCCACATCAATGGCAGTGATAACCGCATCTGTGGTCACATCACAGAATAGACCGATTTTGGCCTTAAGCTCATCGGGAAGGGGGACCTCAGTTCGGCAGACCAGAATATCCGGCTGAATACCGTCAGCACGTAATTCACGCACTGAGTGCTGGGTGGGTTTTGTTTTGACTTCGCCGGCAGCCTTGATGTAGGGAACCAGAGTGAGATGAATATAAAGAGAATTTTCCTTGCCAAGATCACCGCGCAGCTGGCGAATGGCCTCGATAAAGGGAAGTCCTTCAATGTCACCCACAGTGCCGCCGATTTCAATGATGGCCACATCCACACTGCCATCAAGCTGAAGAACGGCCGCTTTAATCTCGTCTGTGATATGCGGGATCACCTGCACGGTACCGCCGAGATATTCTCCCCTGCGTTCCTTGGTGATTACAGAGTAGTAAATCCGACCGGAAGTATAGTTGTTTTTTTGAGCCATGACTGCGTTGGTATAACGCTCATAGTGGCCCATATCCAGATCCGTTTCAGCTCCGTCGTCGGTTACAAAAACCTCTCCATGCTGGAAGGGATTCATGGTTCCAGGATCGACATTGATATACGGGTCGAGTTTCTGGAAGGTGACAGTTAGCCCCCTACTTTCAAGGAGGGCACCGATGGCTGCAGCAGCCAGCCCTTTACCAAGCGAGGAGAGTACACCGCCGGTGACAAAGATAAATTTGGTCCGTTTGGATGAGTTTGAATTTTTCATGCCCCACTATAGCGTTTCGTGTGGGAATTTCAAACCAAAAAAGAAAGGGATTTTTTGTGTTTTTTCTTGTTTCTTCAGGTAACAGTGTATACGTTTTCTCTTGTAAGAACGGTTCTCGATTGATGGAGGAATTAAATGGCACTATATCAAAGGATCGCAGCGATTTTATCTGGTTGTGCAATACTATTTTTCGTATATGGGAGTAACGCAATGACTGAGGAACGAACAGCAGTTTTTGGGGGAGGATGTTTCTGGTGCATGGAACCTCCCTTTGAGCAGCTTGAAGGGGTTATTGATGTCCGCGCAGGATACAGCGGCGGCACAGAGGCAGAAGCCACATATGAGCAGGTAAGTGGAGGCGAAACCGGCCATTATGAGGCCGTGGAAGTGCGATATGATCCGCAAAAAATATCGTATTCTGATCTTGTGGAAACCTTCTGGCATCAGATAGATCCAACGGATTCCGGCGGACAGTTTGCAGATCGTGGTTCCCAGTACAAAACAGCCATTTTTTATAAGAATGACACAGAAAAACAGGCGGCTCAGGCATCGAAAGAACGTTTGCAGCAGTCAGGTCTCTTTGATGATCCAATCAAGACCGCTATTCTTTCGGCACAGCCCTTCTATCCGGCCGAGGAGCACCATCAGGATTATTATAAGAAAAATTATGCCCATTACTCGTCGTACAAGGAGGGGTCGGGGCGGAAATATTTTGTTGAAACCGTCTGGCCGCAGAAACTGGCTCAGCAATCAAAAACATACCGAAAACCAGCTGATAAGGAAATCCGTTCCCGTTTAAACAATCTGCAGTACAAGGTCACACAGAAAGAGGGGACGGAACCACCATTTGACAATGAATTCTGGAATAATAAGGCTGAGGGTATCTATGTTGATATCGTGTCTGGTGAGCCGCTGTTCAGCTCAAAAGATAAGTATAAATCCGGCACGGGATGGCCAAGCTTTGACCGGCCGCTGGAGTCTGAAAATATCATAGAGAAAATTGACCGCAGTTTTTTCTCTGTTCGTACTGAAATCCGCAGCAAACATGGTGATTCGCATCTTGGCCATCTCTTCAATGATGGTCCGGCCACCACAGGGTTGCGTTATTGCATTAATTCTGCTGCTCTTCGCTTTGTTCCAAAAGAAAAACTTGAGCAGGAAGGATATGGCGAGTACCTGAAACTATTTAGTAATAAAGAGTAAAGCACCTCTCCTGATTATGGTCAGTTGACAGTTCCGTACAAAATTGCGGAGTCTGTTGGTCCCTGGAAAGGTGCCCGTTTGATATTGATGACACCGCTGGCGACCAGCATGGATTCCAGCTCTTCTTCTGAATAGGCTCTTCCTGCAGGATTGTTGACCAGCATATTCAGGGAAAATAGTGCGGGAAACTCCGGCGCGGCCTTGCTGTTCTCAAGGATGAACTCGTGTATCATTATGATGCTGCCGGGTTCCAGGGCGGCAACGGTTTTGTCAATGATCTGCTGACACACTTCCGGGCCGTTGCTGTGGAGGAGGTGGGAAAGCCAGGCCGCATCATAGGGCCCTCCCGGAATTGGACCTATGGTAATATCACCACCTCTGAAATCTATCCGTTTGCTCAAGCCAAATTCCGCCACTGTTTTTGTGGCAAAGGGTTCTGTGGTCGGCCAGTCATAAATGACAGCGGACAGTTCCGGGTTTGCCAGACAGAAGTGAATGGCATATGTTCCCGGACCGCCTCCCAGGTCAAGCAGTCGGTGACGACCGGTGAGGTCCGTATGCTCCGCAATGGTGGGAGCAAAATTCATGGCCAGATTGTACATGCCCATTAAAAAGCTTTCCCTTTCAGTTTCTTCACCGTAGGATCTCCTCGGAGACGGTACTCCGGTTTTTACCGCCTCGTCGAGCTGTGCCCAGCCATCAAGGATGTGATGGTGGTGGAGAATGATATGGCCCATATATGCCGGAGAATCTTTGCTGAGGAATTTCTGCGTTTCCTCTGTGTTACTATATAGATCTTTTTTTTTGGTCAGTAGCCCCATTGCGGAAAGAGCATTCAGCAGAAACTCGATGCCCCGTTTATCAGTCCCTGTTTTGGCCCTGAGTTCGTTAAGATTCATGCTGCGGTCACCAAGAAGGGTGAAAATATCAAGTCGGACCCCTGCCTGTAATGTACAGCCTCGCCAATAAGCAGTTGAAGTATCTAGCAACTCACCGATGGTCCATTTTTCTGATCTTCTGCTGTTATTGTTCATTTTGTATCCGGGTTTGTTTTTGGGCTATTTCGACCATGGTTTCCAGACGAATGAGTCTGTCGTTTATTCCGCGGAAATCACGATCCATGCGATCCACTTTATCAAGGAGGATGGTTAATCTTTCATTTAACAGAATCCCTGACTTTAATGCTTCCATAACTTTTCCACTGACACCCATTACAGGGCCTCCATGGCAGCATGAGTGTCGTCGAGCCGGGTTTCAATGGTTTCCATTTTCTTTACGATTTCCCGGGTAGTTTTAATCATGGTGTCTGCCAGGGCATCTAAAATTTCTTCATCATTATCTGAACTTTCACCATCAAAGGAATTGATTGCCTCCCGTACAACCTTGGCAAATGAAACCTTTCTGCGTTTTGCAATTGCATCAACCTTCTCGATCATGCTTGGCGGCATAAGGATGGGTTTTCTTAACATTGTTTCCTGTTGTGCTGCGTTACCCATTGCATATCTCCTGATAATGTCAGTGTGTTTCTGTATTGTAAAATAACGTATAAAGATACAATAGCGCATGTGCGGCACATGTGCCAGTTTTGTCCGGTTTTTTTGTTGTTTCCCTATACTATTCCGTGTATTTCAAAGTCAAATTGGTTAGTAGGTCTTTAATAATTCACATAGGGAAAAGAGCTTGATCATAAAATGAATAAACAGGCGACACAGCACAACCAGATCGGAGGCCGCTGGTTTGTATTAGGGGCAGCACTGCTCTGGGGAACCACTGGAACGGCCCAGGCTTTCGCTCCTGAAGGATTTGATCCAAAAGCAATAGGTGCACTTCGTCTTCTGATTGGCGGAATAGCTCTGGCGCTTCTTACAATCAAACGAAAAGAATTCGGAAAGCTCAGTGACTGGCAGCTTGTACCCGTGTTCCTGGCAGGGATATTTACTGCCAGTTATCAGGTATGTTTTTTTTCTGCTGTGGCAAAGACCGGAGTTGCTGTCGGCACTGTTGTGGCCATTGGCAGTGCCCCGATTGCGGGAGGTCTGCTCGGCTTGCTCTTTCGTGGTGAACATCTGGGAAGACGCTGGGTTGTTGCTACGATTATGGCAATATGCGGCTGTTTTCTTCTCAATTTCAGCGATGGTACTGTAAAAATTGATCCAATGGGCACTCTGCTGGCACTTGCTGCCGGAATATCCTATGCTGCCTATACCCTGACAATTAAGGGTTTACTGGTCAATCACAACCCAAATGCACTCATGGCTGCGGTGGTATGTGTTGGAGCTCTTGTTCTTTCCCCTGTATTGATAAATATTGATGCCGGTTGGCTGCTGCAACCCAGGTCCATTGCCGTGGTGCTGCACCTGGGACTGGCTACCATGGCACTTTCCTACTGGTTGTTTGCCCGCGGTTTGAAACTCGTGCAGGTCTCCACCGCGGTCACTCTCAGTCTTGCAGAACCTCTGACCGCAACAATTCTGGGTGTGGTGCTCCTCGGAGAACAGTTGAATGCCAGGGGTTTTGGGGGAATTATTCTTATCCT
This sequence comes from Desulfocapsa sulfexigens, assembly GCA_015662865.1. Classification (GTDB taxonomy): domain Bacteria; phylum Desulfobacterota; class Desulfobulbia; order Desulfobulbales; family Desulfocapsaceae; genus Desulfocapsa; species Desulfocapsa sulfexigens_B. The sequence goes on along the minus strand of DQTH01000119.1, from coordinate 6,578 downwards.
TAGTGGCCTGGTGGTGTTGATGATGAATGTCGGGAAAAGGTAATTATTCAACTGGAATATCTTATTTATGACTGATATTGCGTTGATTTCAGCCAAAATGATGCGCCTGGGTTGAATGTGATGAATTTGAACACTAAAGTAATCCGTGAGCCGGTTTTCAATGATATAAAAGTGAATAGAGAATAATTAAAAGGAGAAAAAATGTTACGAATAGTGCTGGTTATACTCCTTAGCCTTGGTGCTTCTTCTGCCATGGCAAAAAAATATGGCTATCTTGAACTTGATCGACATACTCAGCGTCCCGGCGGTGATTATAGCTATTTTAACAGCAAAAATGCTAAACGTTGCGCCAGGGAATGCGCTGATGATCCGCGTTGTCAGGCCTTTGATTTTCACAAAAGTGACCGCACCTGCTGGCTGAAAGATCGAATTCCTCCGGCAATAGAAAACAGGAGCGTGGTTTCAGGTGTTAAAGAAAGACATAATCAGTGGGGCTATAATGATGTTATTGCCGGTATGCAACTGGATTATGGAAAGGATCGATTGGGCAGTGATTACACTCATTTTACAATAAAAAACGTTAGAGAATGTGCCAGAGAATGTGCCAATGATCCACGTTGTCGGGCTTTTGGCTTTGATAAAAGAGACCGAAGCTGCTGGCTGAAGGATCGTGTTCCACCTTTAAGACAGAAATCCTACGTTATTTCCGGGGTCAAAGAACGAGGTGGCCATGGCTATGGAGGTAATGACTATAATCTGCCTCGTGAAATAGTGGGCCTTCGGATCTATAACAATAATAAACGCTATGGTAACGATTATAATATTTTTACTGTGGACAGCGTAGAGGAATGCGCCCGGGCCTGCTCCTATGATGACAGATGTCAATCCTTTAGTTATGGCAAGCAGAGGCGGGATTGCTGGCTGAAAGATCGGATTCCGAAAGGTTTTGCTGACCATTTGACTATTTCAGGTGTCAAAGAACATGGTGGTCGTGATATCCCCGGCTGGGCAATTGGTAATTTCCATGGGCGGAACAGACGTGACCGGACTGATGCTTATATCAGCATCAGCCCGGATGGAAATGTAACTGCCGTGTGGGGCGGTCGGCAGCATAAGGGGTATTTTGAAAACGGAGTCATACATCTGGGTAAACTTGATTTTATTGTAAAGTGGAGACAGGATGGTTTGGAAACTATTCTGCGCTCTGATCGTGGAAATCGTGTGCATTTTCGTAGAAAACATTGAGAACAGCCGATATTTTCAGGTTCGAATCTGGAAGCTGGAGTGACAGATGAAATAAAGAGATATGAATATTACAACCATAGATCATATAGTTCTGACAGTTGAGGATATAGAGAAAACAGTGGAATTTTATGAATCTGTTCTCGGCATGGCTGCGGAAACATTTGCCATAGGCAGGGTTAAAATTTGGGAATCAGAAAATAAACCTTCATAAAAAAGGTCATGAATTTGAACCCAATGCAACCAGGCCTGTGCCAGGATCTGAAGATTTATGTTTTATTACAGAAACAAAACTGGAAGATGCGATGGCCTATGTCAGCAATAAAGGTGTTCAAATTCTTGAGGGTCCTGTGGCAAGAACCGGTGCAAACGGCTCGATCATTTCTTTCTATTTCAGAGATCCGGATGGAAATCTGATTGAAGTGGCAAATTATTTATAAAAAGATAGTAGTATCGTTGACACGACACTGGCAGCGGTCTGCTAAAAATATATTGTATCACTCACTGGACTCAATAAATCCAGTGCCGTTGCACGTTGGGCATTCAGTGTCTGGAGTACATTGGCAGTCATCCCATCCATGCTCCGTCTTAGTACCCCGCCATTCCATGCTGCATTCACAGACACCTTCATTGATTTTTTTTCCCTGGCATGTTGGACAAACATTTTTTGTTTTCTGTTCCATGGTTATCGTCTCTGAAGTTTTTTGTTATCAATAAAGACTCTCTGAAAGCCAAAACGTCATACCGGAAAGCTCCGGCATGACGTCTTGTGAGCCTGTCAGTACTGCTTTCCATCAATATTTTTTTTCAGCTGAGCAATTTCAAGACCCAGAGAAACGCACTGTTTTCCTTCCATACAGTTATCTGCATCCGGCACATCAAGGTGATGTAGCAGCTAGTGTTCATCTTTTTTCAGATCAACTATCCATGATTTTTTAATTTCATCATAGTAAACATCGATATCAATACCACATACGCCTATCTCGGGATACATTGAAATAATCTTTTCACAAAGTTCTTTCTTGTCGTGCATAAATCATCTCCCTTAATATTTTGTGAGAGTAATCATTTATCCTTTCCATAATCCGTGTATATTGCAGTATTCCCGTGCCGTAATTGAGTCTGCATCAATCATAAAACTGGCTTCCGGGACCATGCCGGGGCTGAGAAAATTCCTGTAAACTCTACCGTCACCGGTGGTTACTTCAATCCATTCAATATAATGTTTATCCTCCATGGGATGGGGAACACTGCCCACCTTCACTTTGAATCCACCGTCAATTTTTTCAACGACAGGTACATGTTTTTCTTTTGCAGCATCGACAGTATTTTCTTCAAAAAATATCATGGGCTCTCCACAGCAGACGAGTTCTCCATCTCCACCATGCAGTACTTCAATTATATTTCCACAAGCCTCACATTTATAGATTTCCATTTGTTCGGGCATAAATACCTCCTGTTAAATTTATATGTTGGTTGATGTTTATTGTGCCTGACAGATCATTATTATGAGATAAGACGATAGGGATAAGCCCGTTTTGTCCATTTGTTTTCAGGATATTTGTCCAGTAAATGTTCGTACGCTTTCCTCAGGGATAGAGGATCATTTGTACTTTTGTAAAGGCTGACTCCCTGCTGAAAAATCGCTTCAGGGGCAGCATCACTTTCTGAGTAATCAGCTACAATCTTCTTGTAACTGCTGAGCGCTTTCTCGAAATCATCTCCATTGAAATGTAGATTACCAATTCCCAGTAATAGTGAAGGAATCAGTTCACTCCCATCCAGAAAACCGACTGTGTGATGATGTTCACGACCTTCTTTGTCAAGAATGAACAAAGCCGGAGTCCAGGTTACATTGAAATCCGATGCAATCGGTTGCTGGTCGGAGGCAACACGCAAAGGGATCAGATTTTGGTTGATAAAGTCAATGACTGTTTCGTTTGGATACGTAACTGCATCCATCTGTTGACAACCAATTCATTGAGGATTGAAGAAATCAAGGAAAATTGCTTTTCCTTCTTTGTGGGCTCGTTCCTGCGCTTTGCTTAGATCGGTTTCCCAGTTTATTGTGCCTGCCATTGCTCATCCTCCTTTCTACTCGTATGAGTATATATTTAAGAGTTTTTTTGCTGATCAGGTTCGTTCCTGAATTTCAGTTCCACGAGGTTGATCCGGGTAAGTCAGGGTTGTAAAAGACTGGCGATAATCAATTGTTTTTCCAGCCAATCGATTGGCTGGCGCAGGAAAAGGAAAGACGGATTGGAGGCAAATTATCACCAAAGATTTATGCATGAAAGTTCCTGTAGCAATCTGTTTTATGCTTTATAAGGGATAATAAATCTGTGTAACACTTTATAATATAACCCAGTAACCTTTCGAGTCAAGTACCATTCCATGGTGGTCATGACATATGAGTTTCGTTCATGGAAGTTCATATGTCATGGAATATAGAATGAAATTGAGATCAATTTGGCTTCTCTGAGAGCAGAAAAAAACGGTCTGCCAAAGAAAAATTACAACTGGCATACGTACCTAACATTTTCTTTGCTTGCTTGAATATTTGGCATTTTATTGCGACAGAATAGTGGATTAGGTGGTGCACATGTTTTTTTTTTGGTCGATACATGTAGTTTGTGTACGTGTTAGTTCCTGTTTCTCTGCGTGTTGACATTGCCTGTCTTTTTCATCGATACTTTATTTGTGTATATGGCAATGTTCAATTTTTCTTTGTTTTTATCACATTATATCAGCCAATAAGAAATCCTGACAATCAGTGTATTGTTGTTGTTTTTAATGTTTTTGTGGCACTTTCCTGCAGCAAAAAGGTGGTGTTGGAGTCTGCCTTGTTCAGACAGAATACAAATAATAGACACAGTTGAATACAAATGAAAATTAAACGATTTTTTCCTCATTCAATCAAAGGAAAATTTAACCTTCTTATCTTCATTGCTTTTATTCTTCTCATTGCAGCGGTAGTTGTTGCTTCGTATAAACAGCAGAGAAAGACACTTCTAGGAAATGCTGAACATAAATTACAGAGTCAACTGGTTCAGGTATTAAACCGTGTAAATGAAAGGAGCAATATTGCTCTTCTGCTGGCCTCGGAACTTGCTGATAACCCGCGAATTCAGAAAGCAGTTGCAGAACATGATCGTGGCAGTCTGGCTGAAATAACAGAAGAATATTCTAAGAACAGAAGCAGTAAATATGGTATTGCTCAACTGCATTTTCATTTTCCACCGGCAACATCATTGTTCAGGGCACATAAGCCAGGGAAATACGGTGATGATCTCTCCTCCTTTCGTAAGACAGTTCTTGCTGTCAATCAGAATCAGCAACCAATTAGCGGTCTTGAAAAAGGCGTTGCAGGATTTGGAATACGCGGCATTGTTCCTGTTGTGTATGAGGGAAAACATTTTGGATCTGTTGAGGTCGGTGCAAAGTTCAATGATTCTTTTGCAAAGGATATAAAAAAACGATTTCATCATGAGCTTTCAGTTGTTGTTCCTGAAGGAAGTGGGTTCAAATATCTGGCTAAAAGCCACAATCTGAGTATCCCATCGAAGAGCTTTCCATGGCTGCGCATGGTAATGAGTGATGAAAAAGTCAGGTTTAAAAGGGTCAATAAAAACGGCAAACAGCTTTTAACTATTTTCAGTCCTCTGAGAGATTTTCAAGATGAGATTGTTGGCCTGATTGCCATCCCTTCTGATGTTACTGGTGTTTTAAAGGAAATACGAAAAGATCTTATAGTAATGGTGGTTATTGGTATTTCAGTACTCATGCTACTGACTTTTATAGTAAACTTGACTTTTACCAGGTTGATCGATCGTCCAATTCACCACATTATCGATAAGTTTCAGGCAGCCGGTAAAGGTGATCTGACTCAGAAAATTACAGGAAAAACACCATCAATCAACTGTTCTGAGAAAATGCAATGCAACAAGGAAGATTGCAGCTGTTATGGCAAAGAATGTCGTTGCTGGGAGACAGCCGGTTCTTTTTCTGCCCAGGTTGAGTGTCCTAAACTTGTTAATGGAGAATATGATAGCTGTACAGAGTGCGGTTCTGTCTACCAGATTGTGCAACTGGATGAGCTGCAGGAGTTATCATCGTATTTTAATGGTTTTGTTTTTTCCATGCGTGTATTGGTTGGAAGCATGGGAGATTCAATGCATTTAATGGATGCAGCTTCTCAGGAAATGACAACAACAGCATCAAAAATGCAACAGTCAGTCTCCGATGCCTCACAGGATGCAAAAGAGGTTGCCGAGGCTGCCGACACTTTGAGTTCCAACATGAATTCTGTTGCAGCAGCCAGTGAAGAAACAACCACTAATGTAAATATTGTATCTACAGCAGCAGAGAATATGTCAGAGCAGTTTGCAGATATTGCAAGAGAGACAGATCATGCGAGTCTGATTACAAAAAAAGCTGTGACACAGGCAAAATCAGCCCAGGAAAAGGTTGATGTCCTTGGTAAATCAGCCCGGGAAATCAGCAAAGTAACAGAGGCCATCAGTGATATCTCAGCCCAGACTAATCTGTTGGCGCTTAATGCAACAATTGAAGCGGCAAGGGCGGGCGAGGCCGGAAAAGGCTTTGCGGTGGTTGCAAATGAGATCAAAGATCTTGCCAGGCAGACTTCCAGTGCCACCCAGGAAATTAAAGATAGAATTAATGATATTCAGAATTCAACGGGTGCTACAATTACTGAAATCCAAGAAATTTCGGAAGTAATTGACCGTGTCAATGAGATTGTTTCAGGTATTGCCAGCTCAATAGAAGGGCAGGCTGCAACAACGGATGAAATTGGTGCAAACGTTGCCCAGGCAGCTCAGGGTATTGGAGATGTAAATGAACATGTAGCGCAATCATCAGTCATGTCCGCAGAAATAGCCACCAATATAACTGATGTCAGTCAGGTAACGCACAACATTGCAGGCAATGCTACAGATGTTAAATCTCGTGCAAAAAGTCTCGCAAAACTGGCCCAGCAGCTAAGTGAAGATTTGCGCCAATTTACTCTATAGGATATTTTAGCCCGGCTGCACCCGAGACTATTGAAGAAGGACAGTTTTCACGAGATGTTTATGGGAAAAGCTTTTCTGATCCGTCATGCCATTGTATGACTTTCATCAGCTGACTTAGTTTTGATGATAGATACAGATCAATTTTCCTTCTTTGATCGTTACCAGCACTTTATTATCTATTATCTCAGAGACTTTCTGTTTCAATGGGTCTCAAGTTTCGGACTTGCTTAATGTCCAGTCACAGCGGAACTATTCCGCAATAACCTTTGTCCTGTTTGTATCATATCAATTGCAATGCTCATG
>DQTH01000086.1 GCA_015662865.1 Desulfocapsa sulfexigens | reverse complement strand
CGTTTACTATGGCAACATTCTGGAGCGATTTATGCCAATTTTGCTGCACGAGTGCCCAAGTTGAGTAACTTGCACTCATAACGGGAGTGGCTGGGTCCGACTATAGTGAAAAGAAGAAATCAATAAAGTCCTTGTGGCTTCAATTTGGAAGAAAAGCGGAACAGTTTTCAGATTCCATCTTTAAGGTTGTACTGGTACGCAAAGAACATGAGGGCCGCCTGCAAATCCTTGGAGAAGGGAGAGGGATTCTGGTTTTTGGGCGTGAGAAATCACTAAAGCCAAATTGAGAATCTAGAGATTATTTGACTGAAAATGTTTGCAGGTTAGGAAATTTATCTTTTGGGGTGATTGTGTGGCTTATATGCATGTGGTTAGTGATGAATCTTTATGCCTTGTTCAGGAGTTGCTCGTTAGCAGCCTTTCGCATGTTGATGAAGGTATACTGATATCCGCTGATCATTTCAACTGCACCAGCCAATACGGTTTTGATTCTGAAGGCTCTGCAAGAATAGAAATTCTAAATGATTCTTCAGTGGCTGTAGAAAACGATGAAAAAATCCTCCTGCACGGCCTTGTTGAAAATGTAGATGAACAGAGAGGCTCTTTAACCTTTTTTTGTCAGATTCAGTGGGGAGTTAACACGAAGACGAGAAAATCTGCAGATAAAAATAGAGAGTGTCTACGATCCATGGTTGTCGACTTTACTAAGGATTCTCAGGGATTTTTCAGCGCTGCATTTGCACTAACTTTTAAGAATCAGGAGAATGGTCAGGTGATTGGGCATGGTACCGGCTATTTATTATTTGAAAAACCCAGAATATCTTTACAATAAACAAAATATATTAATCTCCTGTAGTCTTGTTGAAGTCATAAAACTATTGCACAATGCATCCAGATAAGGCATATTTCTTCACAATGCTGATAACAAAAATGTGTTTAAGATCACCAGGGCACATTGGGGACACATTTCAAAATAACTAAAAGCGATTAACCCGGTCGGGACGTGGCTCAGTCTGGTAGAGCACGTCGTTCGGGACGACGGGGTCGGAGGTTCAAATCCTCTCGTCCCGACCATACATTCAAGTTGCTATTGGGTTGAAAGGCTATCCTGTTGTGCAGGGTAGCCTTTTTTTTGTTTTATGAAAAAATTACGATCCGGATATACCACAGGTGCCTGTGCTGCTGCTGCTGCAAAAGCTGCTGCGTTGCTGCTGGTGACAGGAGTTACCCGGGATAAGGTGGAGATACCGTTTCCTGATGGCTCCAGGGTGAAATTTGATCTGGTTCCCGTAGATATTGAAGACGTTGAGATGGCTGCTTCCAGGGCCTGTGTCATTAAAGACGCTGGTGACGACCCGGATGTAACCAACGGTGCCAGGATTGAGGCAACTGTGTGCTTTTGTGGAAAATCTAATGCAGGAGGTGAACAGTTCAGTATTCTTGGCGGGAAGGGAGTTGGTAAAGTGACGAAACCCGGGCTTGCCGTTTCTGTGGGCCAGCCTGCCATTAACCCCATGCCGCAAAAGATGATAAGGGCTGCTGTGGCTGAAGCTCTCGCTGAGGGAGGAAAAGAACCGGACAGTTGCCTGGAAATAACAATTTCTATCCCTGAGGGGGAGGCACTGGCCGAAAAAACACTGAATCACCGTCTGGGTGTTGTGGGCGGACTCTCAGTGCTCGGCACCACGGGAATTGTACGGCCGGTTTCTGCTGATGCCTGGACAGCAACCATTGCAACTTCTATGGATGTGGCAAAAGAAGCGGGTTTAAAAGAGATAATTTTATCCACTGGCAGAACCTCTGAAAGAGCCGTGGAGGAATATCTCGGCTTTCCGGAAGAGGCCCTCGTGATGATGGGGGACTATCTGCAATTTTCACTTGAAGAAGCAGCAAAACATAAGTTCAGCAAAATTCATCTGGCTGCCATGTGGGCAAAAGTAATGAAGGGTGGAATGCAGATACCACAGACCCATGTAAGAAACGGTGCTCTGGAGGTGAAGGCCGCTTTGAAATTCCTACAAGGCCTGGGATGCAGCCCTGATACTCTTCGGGCACTTGATGGGTCCAATACAGCACGTGAGATTTACGGACGCCTTCTGGATCTTGGTGAAAAACAGATGGTTATGAAAGTTTGCGATGCCGCAAGACAGTATGGAGAACAGGTCTCTGGCATGGAAGTTGTTGTTTATCTGGTTGATGCTTCAACAAATATTGTGGCCAGATCCTCCAGAAAAAAGCAAACATGAAAATGGCATCTGTAATCCATATAATAGGTTTTGATCTCTTAAATCCAGATATTGCAGGACTACAGACCAGTTTAAGCTCTTCTGTGGCTCTTGTTGCATCAAAGCGTTTGTATGAAAAATTACAACTGGAGTTTCCACAGGATCAGCTGCCACCTCTTCTTTCCATTGTTCCTCTGAGCCATTGCATTACTGCTATTCAAGGGGCATTGGCCAAAGGCGATGTTACTGTGCTTGCTTCCGGGGATCCTCTGTTTTATGGGATCGCGCGAAAGATACTGCAGGCTTTTCCTGATTCTGATATTCGCATAACCCCTGCATTATCCTCCATGCAACTTGCTTTTGCACGGTTTAATATTCCCTGGGATGATGCCCGTTTTGTAAGCCTTCATGGGCGAAACAGTGAACAGATAGCTGCACAGTTATTGTGCCATCCCAAGGTTTTTTTGCTCACAGACCCGCAGAACAGCCCAAATAAGATAGCTGGCCGGTTACTTGCAGAGTGCGGGGAGGAAGAGACATCTGATATTTTCATTTACGTTGCAGAACATCTTGGCTCCAGCGCAGAGCGGTTATTTTCAGGGAATATAAAAGAAACCGCATCCGGGAGTTTTGCTGATCCAAACGTAATGATCCTGCTTAATCCGGCCTTTAATAAAATTGAGGCCTACCCGAAATTCGGGCTGCAGGAAAAAGAGATCGTCCACAGTCGTGGCCTGCTTACCAAGAATGAAGTTCGCGCAGCCGTGATCCATGCTCTGCGCCTGTCCGGGAAATCTGTTTTATGGGATGTTGGCGCAGGATCAGGATCGGTTGGCCTGGAAGCAGCCTGCTTGTTTCCAGACATGCAGGTTCTGTCCATTGAAAAGGATAAGGAACAGTGGCGGAACATTGAGGCAAACCGGAAACGATTTTCTGCATGGAACATGGAACTCATCCGTGGTCAGGCACCAGAGGCTTTACAAAACCTTCCTTCTCCTGCCAGAGTTTTTGTTGGCGGAAGTGGTGGAAACCTTGAGCAGATTCTTGAGGCATGTACAGATTATCTGCTGCCTGGTGGTATCATTGTCGTAAATGCTGTTATTGAAAAAACCGCAAAACTCGCACCTGAAATATTGTATAATCTGGGACTTAATGTGGAACTTAAAAAAATTGCAGTGCAACGGTTCAGCTATCCTGCAAATGAAAAACAGGAATTTAATCCTATTAAAATTATTGTCGGCCAGAAATCCATGAACAAGTCAGGTGAAGGACAGTGAAAAAAGCAAGCAATGGAATCGCCATCGTTGGTGCCGGACCCGGAGATGTTGAACTGATAACATTAAAGGGAAGGCGATTGCTTGATGAAGCTGACTGTATTGTCTATGCCGGCAGCCTTGTGAATAAACAGCTTCTGGATGGCTGTAAAGCCATGATTTATGACTCTCAGGGTATGAATCTTGAACAGATTGTTGAGATACTCATACAGAGCTGGAAAGACGGAAAACGGGTTGTTCGTCTGCATACCGGGGATCCATCGCTTTTCGGAGCCATCAAAGAACAGATGCAGGCTCTTGATAAGCAGGGTGTACCATATCATATTGTACCAGGGGTCAGTTCGGCATTTGGGGCTGCGGCATCATTAAATGCGGAGCTTACCCTGCCTGAGGTTGCCCAGACCGTTATCATTACCCGTCAGGAGGGGCGCACGCCAGTTCCTGAATTTGAGAAACTGCGGCTTTTGGCCAGTCATCAGACCACCATGCTCATCTTTCTTTCTGTCTCAATGATGGAAACAGTGGTAAAAGAACTGACATTCGGCGGTTATTCCCTGGCAACACCCGTTGCTGTTGTTGAAAAGGCAACCTGGGATGATGAAACTATTTTATTGGGAACCCTTGAAAATATAGCAGGAAAAGTAAAAGAGGCCGGTATAAGAAAAACAGCATTAATCTGTGTCGGTAAAGTTTTTGCCGGTACTGATCTGCAGGCGGTCTCCAAACTGTATGACAGGAATTTCAGCCATGGGACAAGAACAGCAACAAAAAGCTAAAGGATTGATTGCGGTTTTTACCGGCAATGGCAAGGGGAAAACCACCGCATCCCTTGGGCTTGCATTCAGGGCTCTTGGACATGATCATCGGGTGTGTATCATACAGTTTATCAAAGGCAGCTGGAAATACGGCGAACTTGAATCTGCAAAAAAGTTTGCCCCGTTGCTTGATTTTCATGTCATGGGACGAGGTTTTACCTGGAAATCGGACGATCTTGAAAAGGATAAGAAGGTGGCACTTGATGCGTGGCAGTTTGCCCGGAAAGTAATTGAGGAGAATCAATATTCCATGGTTATTCTTGATGAACTCACCTATCTTCCTCACTATAAAATGATTGATGAACAGGAGATTCTCGCGGTACTTAAAAGTAAACCAGAGGAACTCCATGTTGTTATCACCGGTCGTTATGCCTCCGATGAACTCATCGAGCTTGCCGATCTGGTGACTGAAATGACCGAGATCAAACATCCATACAGGTCAGGTATAAAGGCGCAGAAGGGCTTTGAATTCTAGTGTCGTGTCAACGCGGCGCTAGTGTCGTTGACACCGGAAGGCGAGCTGATTATTATACTGAATCTGTTGAAAATTGATTTAATTTTACATATTCCCGGAGAAAAAAATGGAATCATTTGACGTCCTGCTTGAGCGCTCAACAAAGGTTCACGGCCATATATGTGCCGGACAGGTCATTGGGGTAAGGATGTCCATGGTCGGGCTTGAAGCCATTGGCATTCAGGATCCCAGGGGCCTTGACAGGAAAAAATTGTATGTACTGGTTGAGATTGATCGCTGCGCCACTGATGCAGTTCAATCTGTTACAGGATGCAGCCTTGGTAAGCGATCCATGCGCTGGATTGATTACGGGATAATGGCAGCAACTTTTGTTAATCTTGAAACAGGTAAGGCCGTCCGGATTGTTGCGCGGGAGGAATCCCGTGAACTCTCTAAAAATTACTGCCCTGAGATTGAAAACAAATATCAGCGTCAACTGGAAGCGTATCGTATAATGGACCTGGATGAGCTGTTTACTGTTGATGAAGTTGAAGTAAACATCCCGGAAGAAGATATGCCGGGCAGGCCATTGAAACACATTCAGTGCGAAGCATGTGGTGACTGGGTGCAGGATTGTCGTGATGTTGAAACGGATGGAAAAATTCTCTGTCGCGGCTGTGCAAATGGAAAATATTACACGCTAATAGAAAAGAATTAGAATAATAAGATGATAACATTATTAGATTATGGCGCCGGCAATGTCCGCAGTGTCCGGAATGCAATCAGAAAACTTGGGTATACTGTGCAGGATGTGAGAAGTCCTGCTGATATCCTTAATGCAGAACGTCTGATTTTTCCAGGTGTCGGTAGCTATGGTTCTGTCATGGAGCGTTTGCAACGTGATAACTTTGTTGAACCTCTTCTTGAACGTATTCGTGCTGATAAACCGGTTCTTGGTATCTGTGTCGCACTTCAGGCACTGTTTGAAGGCAGCGAAGAATCCCCTGGTATTGCCGGGTTGTCTGTCCTGAAGGGGCAGATAAAACGTTTCACCCAAAGCGATCTTTCTGTACCGCAAATTGGCTGGAACGGCGTGAACCTGCATAAGGAATCCCCTTTGTTTGCAGACTACAATGGAGAGAAGCTCTATTTTGTTCACTCCTATTGTGCAACTCTTATGGAGGCCGATAAAGAGTGGCTGCTCTGTACCACCAATTATGGAGAAGAGTTTGTCAGTGGTGTTCAGAAGGGCAACATTACTGCCTTTCAGTTCCATCCTGAGAAGAGTGGTGCAGCCGGCCTGACCATTCTTGGAAATTATTTGAAAGATGGAAATAATGAGGCCCTTACTCTGTCATCTTCAAAAAAATCAGATGTTGAGCAGAAACCTACCCGCATGGCGAAACGTGTCATTGCCTGTCTTGATGTACGAACCAACGATTATGGCGATCTTGTGGTCACCAAGGGTGATCAGTATGATGTGCGTGATGAGGGAGAGGTGAGAAATCTGGGAAAACCTGTGGAACTGGCAAAACGCTATTATGAGGAAGGTGCTGACGAGATCACTTTTTTAAATATCACAGGGTTCAGAGATTTTCCAATGGAAGACCAGCCCATGCTGGAAGTTCTGCAAAAGACCTCTGAGCAGGTTTTTGTACCGCTTACCATTGGCGGCGGAATCCGTGAGTTTACCGACAGTAACGGAAAAGAGTACAGTTCCCTTGATGTGGCTTCTGAATATTTCCGATCAGGTGCCGACAAAATTTCCATTGGTTCAGACGCCTGTTATACTGCTGAAGAGTATTTGAAAACCGGCAGGAAATCCGGCAAAAGTTCCATTGAACAGATCTCTTTTGTGTATGGTGCCCAGGCAGTGGTTATTTCTGTTGATCCGAGAAGGGTGTATGTGAAAAGCCCTGAAGACACAAGCCATAACACCATAAAAACTCAAGTTCCAGGGCCTGATGGTGAAGAATATTGCTGGTATCAATGCACTGTAAAAGGCGGGCGTGAAGGAAGAGATCTCGATGCGGTACAGCTTGCTGCGAGCTGTGAGGCGTTGGGTGCCGGTGAAATACTTCTAAACTGTATTGATAAAGACGGAACAAACAGCGGTTTTGATTTTGAACTTATTAATCATGTGAAAGCTGCTGTTTCCATACCTGTTATTGCCTCATCCGGTGCCGGGTCTGCAGCCCATTTTGTGGAAGTGTTTCAGGAAACCGATGCAGAAGCCGCACTGGCAGCAGGAATTTTTCACAGGAAAGAGGTTCCCATTGCCGAGGTTAAACAGGCTCTAAAAGAAAGTGGGGTGGAAATACGCTGACCCTGGAAATTTTATATTGGAATTATGTGTGTACAGGCCTGGTGAGCTGATGCACGATAAATGATGGGTAGCTTTTCAGGCTATTTGATGTTTACACAGCATGAAAGCCCCAAACCCTTCGGCTGCGCCTCAGG
>DQTH01000173.1 GCA_015662865.1 Desulfocapsa sulfexigens | reverse complement strand
TGCCATAATTATTCCCATGGTTTTGGAACAATTATAACACGTCCCGCCATTAATGCGAAGTATTATGTTTTACATTGTACTAGGAAAGACTATATTCCTGCTCATCCACATATTGCACACCTTCCATGATCAGACTCATGAATCCGCCGAAAGGATCGATACTCTTCATTCCCGATGGTATCCCCTTGGTGTAGGTGAAATGACCACTCTTTTTACCAAGTAAAGCAAAAAGAGCGGCCTTATCTACCTGCTCTTTATATCGCACTTTCACAAACTCCCCCTCATGAAAAAGGACTGTTGCTTTGGCGTCATCAAGGATCAGTTCAATGGTACCTGTTTTCTGGCTGGAGTTAATCAGTTGAAAAAGCTCAACTATACCGATTTCCTCAAGTTCGCCAGACATACCGGATGTGATATTACCGGAACGCAGAGCCATGGCCTGAGCCCGATCCACCAGCATCTTCAGGAGGAAAATCTGCAGAACAGGATATTTTTTCAGGACATGCTTGAAATTTTTAATACTCAAAAGGGCTGCTTCTGTTTCATGGAGTGAATAAATGGAGAAAGAAACAGGATCACCCGAGAGAAGACTCATTTCACCAAAAATGTCTCCTCTCCCCATTTCCGCAAGCCGCTGCCCGTCATCGCCAATGACTCCGACTTTTCCTGATAGAAGCACAAACAGATGTGTTCCCGGATCGCCCTGTTTTAAGACAACCTTGTCTTTGGGATATTTCTTAAAATCCAGAAGCCCGGTGAGATCAAGCAGAGCGTCATTATCAAGAGATTCAAAGAGCTGGAATTTTCGAAGCTTGCTGTAAAATTTATCCAGATGCTGTTTTCTTCTGCGCTCCTCCGCTTCGGAAAGAAGTTTCATCTGCAGTGTTGAAAAACCTTTTTCCTTTTTATATTCGAAGCGAATCAGCCCCTTACAGCCTCCACAGTCAAACTTCGTTTTCGGGGCTCCGATTTGAATAACCTGACCAAAGTTCTGTTTTTTTGCTGTCAGCTCAATGAGCTTTTCCATTAAAACCATACAAACCGGCTTGGCTTCAGGAAGCACCGCACAGAGGTCATCAACCTTTAACTCTTCTCCAATATTATAAATTGGACAAAATCGTTCTTCAGTTACAACGAAAATGGCATCACGAAATTTTTTCTTCTGCCGCACAGTCCCTCCAATTGTTTAGTACCTTATAAATTCATTTCGCGTTTTTTTGAAAAGAATTTGTTGAAGGTACTTATCTCCCCATGTGGGGGTGCTAGGTGACATACCACAGGACACATTTTTCTATATGGTTCTATATGAAACTCAGTAAAAATGTCTTTTTGTTACTGACAGCCTTGTGGAAACTGGATTCCCGCCTCTGCAGGAATGACATATAGCCGATCCGGCGTCCCTCCCGTGGCGGCAGGAGTCCCGAATGTTGCCAGCTGAGTTTCATTACTCACCACTTTTCTTAATATCCATCCGCGAACATGTTGTTTCTTTATTATAATTCTTCCACATCGGATCTTCATATCGGTCATGGCAGCCAACACAGAGCCCCACCCGAAGAATACTTTTGAGTTCCTCTTTGTTAAAGGGGCGCAAATCCGGTCGGGATCCGTGCTGCAGAGCCTCACCATCGACATTGACAAAAGCATCAAATGGTACTGTCTGTCCATCAAGGGTATCCACTCCCTGATCAAGTGATGTGAACGACCATTTTCCATTTTCATCCACTGAAACAGTTCCCTCACCCAGTCCCACTGTCTTGGTGGACTGATGGCAGGCGGCACAGCTTCTTCCCTTTGCCTGAGTAGTATGTGGATTAATAGCAGCCATAGTAAAACGGTTAAAACCGCCTTCCACATTTCCATCTTTGTCGATCAAAGTTATTATATCCTGGCAACCAGGTGTGACAATGACCACTTCATCTCCCCACACTGCAAGCATGGGCTTCTCATAACGTATGTACGACCTCCCCTCTTCCCACATTCCGGCAGTTTCCTTGAGAGCCAGCTTATCCAGATGCTTTTGTGTCTCATCTCTCTTTGCATGACAGCCATAACATTGCGGAACCCAGGTGGAATGGCAGGCTTCACAGGTAATCCGTTTATGGGCTTTGAAATCGCAGACTCCTTTTTTGGGAACAGCCAGAGGATAAATCTTATCATTCACCCGTCCGGTCATTTGATATTTTCCGTTTTTCCGGGAAATATTGCTTACAGAATCACCTTTTCTGGTAATGCCCGGATTTTCCGAATGGCACATTTCACAGGAAATCTCCAGTTGTTCCTCGTAATGGGCGTAGCTTGTACCATCCCCCATGATCTCGTTCCGGGTATGACAATCGATACAGGCCATGCCTTTCTCATGATGAACATCTTCTGCTATTTCCAGATAAAAACGTTGCCCGGGTAACTGTTTTGAGCTCATTCCACCTTGTTCATAGGGAGTACCGTAACCTTCAGCTTCAAAAATACCAGTATAGGAAATACCAATGCGGCCGGAACGGTTATGACAGCGGATGCAGTTCTCCTCTTCTACCTTTTTAATTATCAGGGGATGGGTTTTCTGTTTTCTAAGCTTTTGGTCATCACCAAAACCGGCAACTCTCTGTCGTTCCTGACCCTTTGGCAACAGGTAATGACACGCAGAACAGCCACCACCCTTTTCATTAAAAAAATCGGGTGCTCCCGGGAGATCATTCTTCTGCTTCCAGAGGTGGCAAGTGGCGCAAAGCTTACGGAAATAATCAAGGGCCAGAGAGGTCTCACCACTGTCAATAAGTTTTTTTATCGTAAGATCCGTATTCTGGGAATCGGCTTCACCCCAGTAAAAAAGCAGTGTTCCGATTATACCACGATTTGTGGCCATAAGTGAGTTCATCACTTTTTTAACATCCGTGGGGTGACAGCCTTCAATGCCGCAGGTTTTTTCCAC
Source organism: Desulfocapsa sulfexigens (assembly GCA_015662865.1). Lineage (GTDB taxonomy): Bacteria > Desulfobacterota > Desulfobulbia > Desulfobulbales > Desulfocapsaceae > Desulfocapsa > Desulfocapsa sulfexigens_B. The sequence goes on along the minus strand of DQTH01000173.1, from coordinate 40,804 downwards.
AACCCGCAGATCACCGGGGTTAAGGACCATTCCCTCATGGGCCTGCACTTTATCTATGGCCAGGGCATCGCCAAGGTGACAGCTGGCGCAACCGATAACCCGGGCATCATGGGCTGGATCAAGTTTTTCCTCCTTATGGCAGGAAAGGCACATATCAATGCGGCCACTGGTGGTGATATACACCTGATCAGGACGATCAGTGAGCATCTCACGATATGTAAGCACAGCAACAACAACAAGGAGCAGAAGCAGGAACAGCTGTTTCCTGATTGTCCAGCTACCTTTGCCTTTTTCTTTCTTTCCGATCATTTATCAGCCTTGGAATTTCTGCGCATTGGGAATCCTTCGCCCATAGCCAAAAGCCTTACTGGTTACCCTCAGGCCCATGGGTGCCTGCTTTCGTTTGTACTCATTTATTTGCACCCGGCGAAGGACATCTTTCACAATTTCCCTGTCAAAACCGCGCTCCACAATTTCATTTACTCCAAGGTACTCCTCCAAATGAAGTTCAAGAATCTGATCTAAAATATCATAATCCGGTAAATCATCCTGATCACACTGATCCGGTTTTAATTCGGCCGTGGGTGCTTTGCTGATGCTACGAAGCGGTATGATTTCCTTTTCACGATTGATAAAACGGGACAACTCATAAACCAGTTGCTTGGGAACATCTGAAATAACAGCCAGCCCACCATTCATATCACCATATAATGTGCAATATCCAACTGCCATTTCACTTTTATTACCGGTGGAAAGGAGGAGATGGCCAAACTTATTTGACAATGCCATCAGCAAATTCCCACGGATACGCGCCTGAAGGTTTTGTTCGGTAAGATCCGAAGGAGTGGAAGGCGAAGCCGCAAACAGAGGACGCAGGGTTTCTTTAAAAGAACTGAAAAGATCAGATATGGGAATCACATCAAACCTGCAGCCAAGATTTCCAGCCAAAGCTTTCGCATCTTCCATGGAATCGTCAGAGCTATAGGGGGACGGCAAAGCCACACCAAAAACATTTTCTGCTCCCAATGCTTTTACTGCAAGAGCTGCAGTAAGGGCAGAGTCAATACCACCGGAAAGGCCGAGCACAACAGAACGAAAACCGCATTTCGTCACATAATCATGAATACCCATGACAAGGGCATCATGTAGTGATGCAAGATTGTCTTCCTGCACAGATTCATGGAGAGGCCCGGACCAGTCATCACTGTCAATTATAAGCATATCTTCTGCAAAGCCAAGCAACTTTGCTCTGATTTCCCCGTTCTGATCCATGAGCACACTTCGTCCGTCAAAAAGAAGAGAATCCTGTCCACCCACCTGATTGACATACACTAGAGGTACATTATGGCGCTGGCAGATTGTTCTGAACAGACGATGACGAACAGATTCTTTTCCCCGTTGAAAGGGAGATGCTGAAATATTAATCAGGCAATCAATATCATCTGTTTCAGAAAAAAGCGTCTGCACGGGATCACATTCATATTCACCAATCTCTGAATGCCAGATATCTTCACATACTGTGACGCCGAATCGCAATCCTTTGCACTCAATCACCCCGGGAGTATTACCAGGTTCAAACCAGCGCTTCTCATCAAAAACATCATAGGTAGGCAGCAGCTGTTTCCGAATCCGCTGCATAATCGAGCCATTACGTATAAAAAATGCACTGTTGTATAACTTTTTCCCATCAGTATCAGCACCCCGCTGCTCAATGCAACCAATTATCAGATCAATTTCGGGCAGATTATGACAGAGCTCGGACAGTGTTTGATCGTGAGTGTTAAGAAAAGCAGGTCGCTCAAGCAGGTCATGAGGGGGATAGCCTGACAAAGCGAGTTCCGGAAAGATAACAAGGCCACAATCCTGTTTCACAGCTTCGCGACAAACATTAAGAATTTTCCGGCTGTTGCCGACAAAATCCCCAATCACGGGATTGATTTGAATAAGAGCAATCTTCATATACTTTTCCCTGAATCCGTAAGCACTCGCTGGCAATGCATTCTGATTTTTCTGGACCTGATTGTATTAAATTTTATCAAATTAACTCGACAATTTGAATCAGAAGCAATCACACAGCCACCACGGATTCAGGTTTTCTTTAAAAAGAGTTATTAAAATAATTACTGCTACGTAGTCTTTTTACCATATCATGTATTGTAGTCCAAGTCCTGAGAAAGGCATGGAAAAAGGACCCACCAACACTTACAACATGATATCAATGAATTAGAGATGTTTTCCTTTCATTCTTCTGTAAATATTGATAAAATGCATCGCAAAACGTTTCTCAGGAATGAATTAATCCCGTTAATTCTCATAATTAAGGTGCTCGTCGTCATGGATCAGGACAGTAGTCACAACCACTCCCCTTCAAAACTGCAAATTCTGCAGCAAAACATCATTACTTCGCTGAGTAGTGATCCAGGAAACTCCACCATACAACGCCAGCAGCTGCGACCCTATTTAGATGAAAACAAGGTTGAAGCCTGTAAAATTATCCTGCACACTCTTGTACAGTTGAACTTCTCAGAAAACAATGCATGCGAGCATTGGGAAGCTATCGTCAATCATGCGGAAAAACTGCAAACCAGCCTTGAACGTCAAATCGGCCTGACAACTGCTGCCTGCGATTATTTCAGTGCTGTCAGGCCACGAATGAACAACCCTAAACTCATAGAATTTGCACGCCTTGAAGAAACAATTAAATCAGCCCACCATGATTTTCTCACTGGTTTGCTGACCCGGGGAGCATTTCAGGATTTCTTTGAACAGGAAATCTCAAGAGCACAACGACATAAACACGACACCACTCTGATATTCCTTGACCTCGACCAGTTCAAGGCAATCAACGATAAATACGGTCATCTTGCTGGAGATAATGCACTTAAACTGGTTGGTAAAACTCTTCTTGGCTCAAAACGGAAGGAGGATTTTGCCTGCCGTTTTGGAGGTGATGAATTTGTTCTTCTCTTACCGGAAACAAACAAATATATGGGTCTGCTTGCCGGCAAAAAACTCCATGACAAAATCAATAATCTCGTTGTCAGGCACAAGGAAGAAGACATCCCAATCAACTGTAGTGGAGGTCTTGCAACTTTCCCGCTGGATAGTGATTACGGCCAGGGTCTGATCGAATGTGCTGATCGGGCACTTTATCAGGCAAAAAGCAGCGGCAAACATAAACTCATCCTGTTTTCCGAAGAAAAAAGAACTTTTTCCAGAATAGCATTTGATCGACCAATTGACATACATTCCCTGGTAACCAATCACCACGACGAAGATAGCCGATCAAAGAATATCAGTGAGGGAGGTGTTCTTATTTCCTGTGATAAAAGGTATGATATCGGTACACGATTGAAACTGCTCATTTCTCTGGAAGGGGGATCAGACTTATCTTTAACAGGTTCCGTAGTTCGAGTCGAACAGATCGATACTGGATCTTATGATATCGGCCTCAGCTTTCTCAAGCTTGATTCCAGCTCCACTTCAATTTCCACTTCCACGGAAATTATTGCCGATTATATCCTTCAGCAACTTGCAGGCTGACTGATGCTGATATAAATTAATCAAGCTAAAAAGGAGAGTTTGCCGGAAAAGAGTTGCCTCCCGCCACCGAACAACAATTAAAGGTAGCCTGAATATTGTATGTGGACAAAGAGTCAGTTTCAGCATGTAAATATCTTCTCCATTGAACCCAGGATTTCTTAGTGAGTGATCAGAAGGCCCCTAAAAAACAAACCCGAGAGACAGAACAACTCACTGAACTTCTTTCACTCCTCCATCTGGCATTAAAAAATATCCAGCTCTATCCACCGGGGCATAATCTTGTAAAAACCAGACTGGCTGTTGCCCACCAGTTACTACACAAAATTCTGATTTCCAGACAGACTCTTCTGTTTGGTATTGCAAGAAACATTATCACATTTGAAGAGAATCCTCTGGGGGAAGAGCTACCAGCCTGCTCCGCTTTAGCCACTATTCTCAGCCGCCACGAGATCGCTTCCCTGAAATTTTCATACGGTGTCAGCCACCACTCTCTATTTTTATTTCTAAAAGCTGTGGGCATTCTGCCTGAACAAAAAAGGCCTGGAGTAGAACGACAACAGGACATATCATCTCTGGATATTCCTCATATCAGTATCGAATTAATCAATTATGATTATTTCGACCGAAAAGCCAGCGCAGACTCAGAACCTGACGATGAAAGCACTTCCCCCTTGACCTGGCTGACTTTCACCCAGAAGCTGACCAGTGGTATACTTGGACATTCCGGCATCCACAGCGCAGTTGATGGCAGCGATTTCGATGCGACGGCACCAGAGACATTGGCTGCAGCCATCAACAGTCATGTTGACAAACAACCGGAGATCATCCAGCAATTCTCCACTCTCCTTGATCAGATGCTGCGACAATCTTCAGAAAAAAGTCAGTCGGTATCATCTTTTGGAGGAAAAGAATTAAGCCGAATACTGACTTCACTCAATCCGGAACTGCGAGATCAGTTCCTCGCAACGACTCTTGAAAGTTGTGATCGAAACATGAAGCACAGCGATCCGGAAAAAATACTGGGAAAATTCTCCGATTCTGTTGTTCTGAATATGGTGGAGCAGGTAAATAAAAAAAATGTTCACATCTCTCCAGCCTTGCTTAATCTCGTCGAAAAGCTCTCCAGGATGCGATTCAAAGCGGATCCGGCGACATCAACGTCCATTGCAAGACGTGGAAAACTGGACAATTTACTGGATCCTGACAAATACAGTCAACAGGTTGAGCAGGAGTACCACAACTCCCTTAGTAAGCTTGCCCGTTCCCCTGCATCGAGCCACCCTGTAAATCCCGCATTTCCCCTTGAAGAATACCTTAAGACCTTGGAGGAGGATCACTTAAACAGAAAGATTATCCATGCCACGCTGATTATTATGGATAAGTCTGACCAGGAAGCAGAGTATACAGAGCTATCACACAAACTCATGGAAATCAGTCTGTTACTTCCAGATTCAGGATCATATGACCTCCTGCAGACAGTTTTCAAAGTCCTGAAAAAACAGACTTCAGAAAAAAAATCCACTGAGATCAGAAAAATCGCCGCTCAATGTATACAGGAATTAACTGCTCCTGATTTCCTGGATTATATATATTCAATGTTCCCCGAAGCCTCAGCCACAGAGCAACAAGAGGCCATTGCATTCCTTGAACTTCTTTGTCCTGACATCCTTGGGAAACTTCTCAAAATATTCTGCATGAAACCGAACATTCCTGAGGATGACCCGCTGGTGGGAATATTCAGGACGTTCAGAATGGAAACTCTTACCAAGATCTTTACAATTCTCCCCAAGACAACAACTGTAAACGTTAAAAGATTGCTGGTTGTTGTTCAATATCTTGGTATACAGGGGACTGTTCGTCTTCTCCAGCCCTTCCTGGATCATAAAAACAGTGATGTTCGTCTGCAGATTCTTGACCTGCTTCTTCCTGCCCACGACGAAGAGGCACTGGCAACTCTGATTTCCATGCTGGAATCAAAAAATGAACAGATAGTTGACGCAGCAATTGAACTCTGCAACACTCACCATCCACCAGCATGTGTGCCTCACCTGCTTAAACTTCTCGAGTACCAGTTCTTCAAAAACACGGCCTTTGAAAGGAACCAGAAACTTTTTCTGGTACTCGGCCATATTGGCGATAAAAAAGCACTGCCGAGTCTTAAGAAAATTGCATTCACAAAATGGCCTTTCCAGCGGCAAAAGATCATCCAGATGAAACGGATCCTTTTCTATTCCCTGAAAGGATATCATCCTGAACATCGAATTAATCTGGTACGACAAGGGATTAAAATAAAAGATGATGAAATTCATGAAATATGCAGAGCGCTTCTCCCTGCCCAAGAAAGGGACAAAAGATAATGAATTCACCTGGCTCAAAACGAAAAGAAAGTATTCACCAGCAGATACTCAAGACCCTCTACCTCCTAAGAATAATTATCAGCAATACTCGTCTGTATTCCATCGAACATCCCAAAACTCAGGAAATGATCAGTAAGGCATTCACCAGTCTCAACAACACCCTGAGAGTTACCAGGGAGCTGTCCATTCTCATTATTGACAATGATCTCATCATTAACAACAAGGCTATTCGCACCGAAGAAGCAGACTACTTTTCTCTTTTTATCACGGTTCTTAAACAAAAAAACATTAGTCATATCTCGTTTAAAAAAGGAATCACGCCAAGAGAACTCTCTCGATTTCTTTCTGATCTCGCCGACCCAAGTGTGAAAAAGGTATACAGCGGTTCAGGTATTTCCAGTGGCCAACTTAAATTTAAGGAAAATCCCCACAACGACAGCTTACTGCAAGCCAATCAACTCCATTCAATCAAAAGTCAGGGAAAACCCAGTGAAAAACAGCAAGCACTCGCTGTAAAACTGAGATCGCTGTCCACCAGACAACTGCTCATGGCCCAGGAGCTTTATTTCTCCATCAGAAAAGAACAGGGCTTTGACCTCCGGGGAGTGCAGGAGAACATGTCCTCTTTTGTCAACCATTTCTCACAAAATCTCAATCCCCTTTCAATCCTGACGAATCTAAAATCAAGCGATGAATATACATTTACCCATGTCATCAACGTCTGTATTCTAACACTGGCTCAGGCTGAATCACTGGGATTCCGAGACCAGCACCTCTATGAAATAGGGATTACTGCTACACTTTATGATATTGGCAAGACATTTATTCCTGAAGAGCTCCTGAACAAGCCCGGAAAACTGGATGCAAAAGAACAGATAATAATCCGAAACCATGCAATGAAAGGGGCCGGATATTTACTCGGTCTCGAAGAAGCCCCTAAGCTTGCAGCTCTGGCGGCTCTTGAACATCATATCCATTTTGACGGCACTGGTTACCCGGATATCGGCGCCACCTGGCAAACCAACATTGCCAGTCAAATGATAGCAATCGCTGATACATTTGATGCCATGAGATGTTCCCGCCCCTATAGTCGTGCGAGTTCAAGAAAAATCATCTGTGACATGCTGACCAAAGAAAAAGGGAAAAACTTCAACCCGTTACTTGTGGACAATTTCCTCTCCATCCTTTCAAGAAACCAGAAAAATCAGACTTAATCAGTCCTGCTTCTTTTCCTTCGCACGCTGATACCTGTTAACAGCCCTGTTGTGTTCCCTGAGATTTTCAGAGAACTTATGTCTGCCATTATTTTTTGAAACAAAATAGAAAAACTTACTTTCTGCGGGGTGAAAAACAGCCTGCAGGGCTTCTTTTCCAGGATTTGAGATGGGCCCTGCCGGCAATCGCCTGAGAGTATAGGTATTATAAGGGGAAGGGGTGCGGAGATCTTTACGGGTCAGTTTGCCTGAATAATTTTCAACACCATAAATCACGGTGGGATCCGACTGCAGCCGCATGCCCTTTTTCAAACGATTATAAAATACACCTGCTATAAGTGGACGTTCTTCTGCATTACCTGTTTCTTTTTCTACCATGGAGGCAAGTGTAAGGGCTTCATAAGGAGAGAGGTTAAGCGGAATTTCCGTCTGGATATCGTCCCAGACAGAAAAAAAATGACGCACCTGCATACGAATAAGATCAGCCGCCGTCTGGCCCTTTCGGGTAAGATAGTAGGTATCAGGATAGAGGTATCCTTCAAGGTTATTACGAGAAGCAAGGCCCAGACTTTTCAAAAAATCAGGGTCTCCTGTCAATCGGGTGAATTCTTCAGAATCACACCAGCCGCCAGCAGCAAAGGTTTTTGCAATATCAGAAATCGTCAAACCTTCCCTAATGGTAACAGCATGCTGGATTGGTTTGGCTGTAGCCAGTTCTGTCAGTAACTTTGATGGCGTCTGCCCGCGATGCAGAGCAAATTCACCAGCCTGCAGTTTCGCTGCAAGCCCCAGATAGCGGGCAAGCACGAGAAACCGGATATCATCATGAACGAGTCCGCCACGAGCAAGAATTCTGTTTATTTCTTTTACTGTAGAACCTTTGGGGATTACCACAGTAACAGTTTCAGTCCTGTCGCCCTCTGCCGTCTCCACTGCAAAGCGGACAACCCAACCTGCAAGGCCTAAAACGATAGCAAGTGAAAAGAGAATCATCATCATCATGATTCTCTTTCCCGTAAGAAACCTGCTGGAGGATAGTTCTTCGTTCACTGCTGTCTGTTCATTCAGTATGACAATTGTTCAAGGTAGCCTTTACTTCTTTGCCTTCTTCTTTTCGCCTTCATCAAACGCTATAGCAACGACTTCATCCATATCTTTAACCGGATAAAATTCCATTTTCTTACGAATTTCAGGCGGAATTTCTATCAGATCCTTGTCGTTCTGGATCGGGATAATCACCCTGGTAAGATCAGCTCGAACAGCAGCCAGAGCTTTTTCTTTCAGACCGCCAATTGGAAGGACACGTCCGCGCAGAGTAATTTCTCCTGTCATGGCCAGTTTTTTAGCAACCGTCTTTCCACTGATGGCAGAATAGATGGCAGTAGCCATGGTTATACCGGCTGAGGGTCCATCTTTAGGAATAGCACCTGCCGGTACATGGACATGAATATCATGCTTATCAAAGTAGTCTTCCTTAACGCCAAGATCATTGCAGCGACTGCGGCAATAAGTCAGTGCTGCCTGCACCGACTCTTTCATGACATCACCGAGTTGGCCGGTAAGGGTCAGTTTACCTTTGCCGGGCATAATATTCACTTCAATCTGCAGAATTTCACCACCCACTTCAGTCCAGGCAAGCCCAGTTACCAATCCAGGTTGATGAAGCATTTCAAGTTCTGATTCAGGGATGGACTTTGGTGGCCCGAGATAACGAGAAAGGGTGTTACGGGAAATGGAATATGGACCCTTTCCACCTTCGGCAATCTTCCTGGCTACCTTCCGGCATATTTTACCGATCTCCCGCTCAAGATTTCTTAAACCCGCTTCATGGGTATAATGGCTGATAATATATTGAAGCGTATCATCTACCAGACGCAGATGTCTTGGTTTAATTCCATTTTCTTTAATCTGTCGGGGAAGCAGATATTTACGGGCAATAACAACTTTTTCTTCAAGAGTGTAACCGGAGAGGTTTATCAGTTCCATCCTGTCAAGAAGAGGTCCCGGGATGGTGTCACTTCTATTGGCAGTGGTAATAAACATAACCTTGGAAAGATCAAAAGGCATATTCATATAATGATCGGAAAACTCAAAATTCTGTTCCGGATCAAGCACCTCAAGCAGAGCAGAAGATGGATCGCCCCGATAATCTGAGCCGATTTTATCTATCTCATCCATCATAAAGATAGGATTATTGGATTTAACATTCTTCAGACCCTGGAGAATACGGCCGGGCATGGCCCCGATATAAGTCCGACGATGACCGCGGATTTCTGCCTCATCACGCATTCCTCCCAGTGACAGACGATAAAATTTTCGTCCCATGGCTCTTGCAATGGATTGGCCCAGAGAAGTTTTACCAACACCCGGAGGCCCTACAAAACAAAGAATTGGTCCTTTTGTATCAGGATTAAGCTTACGAACTGCCAGATATTCCAAAATTCGTTCTTTTATTTTATCAAGCCCGAAATGATCATCATCAAGAACCTTTTTTGCTGCCATCAGATCAAGCTGATCGTTCGTTCCCTTTTTCCAGGGCAGATCAAGAATCCAATCTACATAGGTACGAATGATCGTGGCTTCAGAAGAATCTGGATGCATCATTTCCATGCGCTCAACCTGTTTTTTGGCCTCCTTGCGCACAGATTTCGGCATTTTAGCCTTTTTAAGCTTACGGAGCAGATCATCTATTTCCTGCCCGCGCTCATCACTATCCCCAAGCTCTTTCTGCAGAGCATGCAGCTGTTCACGCAAATAATATTCACGCTGAGACTTACTCATCTCTTCCTTGGCATCAGACTGGATCTTGGCCTGTACAGTGGAGACTTCAAGTTCTTTGGTGAGCAGTACATTTACAAGCTTGAGGCGCTTGATGGGATTGAGCTCCTCAAGAATAGACTGTGATTCAGTGATCTTCAATCGCAGGTTTGAGCCGACAAGATCTGCCAGACGACCGGGATCTTCGATATTGTTAATGATCATCATCAGATCAGCAGAAAGAATACCGCGCAAAGACATGATTTTCTCAGTCTGCTCACGCACTGTCCTCATCAGGGCTTCTGTTGCAACAGAAGTTTCCTTCACATCATCTTCAGTGAGAGTTTTAATCTTTACCAGGCTGTAAGGTTCAGTCTGCACATATTTCTTCACCTTTGCCTTGGAAACAGCCTGAACAAGAACCTTCAACCTGCCATCTGGCAGTTTCAAAGTTCTCATGACCATGCATACCATACCGACTTTATACAAATCCTCGGGTCCCGGATTATCTATAGTTGCATCCTTCTGGGTAAGAAGCATGAGCAGCTTATCCCCTTCCAGGGCAGCATTTACTGCTTCAACAGAGCTGGGACGCCCGACAAATAAAGGGATGATCATATAATTAAAAACCACCACATCCCGAACTGCCATCATTGGCAATTCATTTGGAATAACCATATCTTCATGGTCAGTAAAATCATCCATACCGATGGATAACGAATCATTAAATTCCACAAAAACCTCCTGAAATCAAGAAGAGAACTTTTTCAAATAATCATGAATTGTCCCAGAAACGTAAACATTGCCCATATTGAAGTCAAGCAGGCAATCACACCCTCTCCCTGTTCCTCCAATTTTTCTTGTAAATTTTCCTATTTTCCTCCATACTGAACAGGCAGTTATCGATACTTTTCAGACAAATCTCCATTTCGCACTGTGACGTTATTATGCTGACCACAAAATCATTTTTTGACCTGTCCGATTTCCCGCATGCCACACTTTTTAATGATGACAAACCAGTGTGGGAAGCCCTTAATAACCTGAAAAAGTATATGGATGATCAGGATTATCCGAGTTTCGATCCCGACCTGATCCCCGAGGGTGTTCCACTGCCTTACTCTGTCATTATATACCAGGGACAAATTTTCTCCACTGTCGAGCATACAATTGAATTTGGAGACACCACCAAAGGCAAACTTAAAATCAGCCAGGGTAGCAAAGAACTGCCAGGGGCTTCAATTATAATGGCTGGGGCAATTCTCATCGGCAATAAAATTAATATCGGCAAAGGAGCTCTAGTGGAAGGAGGTGCATTGATAAAATCACCGACCATCATCGGAGACGCTACGGAAATAAGACAGGGAGCATACATCCGCGGATACTGTCTCACGGGAAAGAGATGTGTTGTGGGACACACCACTGAAGTGAAACACTCCATTTTTCTAAATGATGCAAAAGCCGGTCATTTTGCCTATCTTGGCGATTCTATCCTTGGCCAGGACGCAAACCTTGGTGCAGGAACAAAATTTGCCAATCTGAAATTTTTAGGTGACAATGTTTCCATTCGCACAGAAAACGGGATGGTTGATACCGGACGAAGAAAATTTGGCGCCATCCTTGGTGACAGAGCACAGACCGGGTGCAACTCTGTGACCAATCCCGGTACGATTATCGGTAAAGACGGAATTCTTATGCCTAATACAACCGCAGCTTCCGGGTACCACAAGCCCAGGAAAATTCTTCGCTGACCCAATAGTTAGGGGCTGTGCAAAAATAAGTGTAACAGCCTGCTTGCCATTTTGTCCATTTCCTGCGTTGCGCAAAAAGGCACATAGCGCTGCTATGCTTCTCTTTGCACGCCTTGTAAATGAACAAAATTTCGGCGCGATATTGTCACGCTTATTTTCTTACAACCCCTTACGTCAGCAAACCCCAAACACCTCATTTCCTTTTTTCATCTTTTAGTAGAATCCCCCTTGATTTTGTGCATAATGCCATTATAGTTTCGTGCAATAACACACAAACAAGCTCTCATACAGTTTAAAATATTGAGGAGGTCTCGATGAAAATTGCAATCACAGCAACAGGTAACACCTTGGATTCCATGGTAGATCCTCGTTTTGGAAGAGCAGCCTGGTTTCTCATTGTGGAAACAGACAGCAATACACTGCTCGAAGCCATTGACAACACTAAAGGGAAAGAAGCTGCCCACGGAGCCGGAATCAGTGCTGCTGCACAGGTTGCTGACAAAGGGGTTAAAGCACTGCTCACCGGAAGAGTCGGACCAAAAGCATTGCCAATACTGGAAAAAGCTGCTGTTACACCAGTAAATGGTGTCAGTGGAACTGTCCTTGACGCTCTGGCTGACTACTCAGGCAAAGTAAATGACACAGTGGCCTCCCCAAAAGAGAATAATCAATCTCCAGGATCAGCTCCCGGACAAATGGTTGGTCAGGGAGCAGAGTGTGGCAAAGGCCAAGGAAGAGGTATGGGGCAAGGACAAGGCAGAGGCCAGGGGCGCGGCAGGTGCCGCAGGTAAGCAAAAATCTTCTCCGGAGAAAATCAGTATGCAAATTGCAGTTGCCAGCGGCAAAGGTGGAACAGGCAAAACAACAATTTCCACAAGTCTCGCTCTCTGTGCAGGCACAGATGTTCAGTACCTTGACTGTGATGTGGAAGAACCCAATGGCCATATTTTTCTAAAACCGAAACTGGCTCACAGCGAAACCTGTTGGGTTACAATTCCAAATCTGGATGATTCGAGATGCACCGCCTGCGGAAAATGCAGGGATATCTGCAACTTTAATGCAATTGCCCAGTTTGGTGAAAACGTCATGATGTTCCCTGAGATGTGTCACTCCTGCCTTGGCTGTTTCAGAGTGTGTGAAGAAAAGGCGATTCTTGAAGACAGAAGAACGATCGGAGTACTTGAATCCGGAATGGCAGGAAACATCGAATTTGTACACGGCAGAGTCAGAATCGGTGAAGCAATGGGGGTTCCTCTCCTAAAAGCAGTTAAAAAGATGGCTGATCCTGAAAAACTGGTGATCATCGATGCCCCGCCCGGTACCTCATGTCCCTTTGTCGAAAGTATCAGTGATGCTGATTTTGTTATCCTTGTTACGGAACCGACACCCTTTGGTCTTCACGACCTGAAGCTTGCTGTAACAGTCCTTAAAAATTTCAACATCCCGTTTGGAATAATAATTAACCGATCAGACCTTGGCGACGATCGGGTGCAATGCTATTGCGAAGACGAACAGATTCCGATTTTGATGGAAATACCATTCCAACGAAGGATAGCAGAAGGTTACGCACGGGGAAAGAATCTTGTGGACACTGTACCCGAGTTGCATGACAGCTTCAGTGATCTGCTGGCAGATATTGCATTGCAAACAGCAAAAGAATGATGGGTGACAAGATGAAAGAAGTGATAATACTGAGTGGAAAAGGTGGAACCGGCAAAACAAGCCTGATTGGATCATTTGCCCATTTAGCTGACAACAAAATTCTGGTTGATTGCGATGTAGATGCATCAGACCTCCACCTTCTACTCTCACCCCGGCCTGTTGAAGAACATGATTTTGTTTCAGGAGTTAAAGCCCGGGTGGAAACCGACAGATGCTCAACCTGTGGAATGTGTGCTGAAGTCTGCCAGTTTGATTCAGTCACCATGGGAGATACTGCCACCATTTCTGAGCTTGCCTGTGAAGGCTGTGGAGTCTGTGCCCATTTCTGCCCGGAACAGGCCATTGTCCTGGACAAAAACCACTGTGGTTCCTGGTATATCTCGGACACCGACTATGGCCCCCTGGTTCATGCAGAGCTCTTTGCAGGAGAAGAAAACTCCGGGAAACTGGTCTCCCATATTAAAAATCAGGCAAAGCAACTTGCGCAGTCAAACAACACTGACCTGATCCTCATTGATGGCTCTCCCGGTGTAGGCTGTCCGGTTATCGCATCACTGTCCAATGTAGATCTTGCCGTTGTCATCACTGAACCCACTTTATCCGGCAAACATGATCTAGAGAGAATTCTGGATCTCACGGATCATTTTAAAATCCCTGCCCTGGTCTGTATCAACAAATGGGATATCCATCCGGAAATGAGCACGATAATCGAAACAGCGTGCAAAAAAAGAAAAATTGAGCTCCTTGGAAAAATCCCCTTCGACCCGGCAGTTATAGAATGCCAGATTCAGGGCCAGCCCGTAACAAGCAGCGATACCAGCCTTGCTGCTTATTCCATCCGGGCCGTGTGGGAAACACTGCAGAAAAAAATTAATCAGCTTGATGATCGTGTCTCACTCGATGGTTCTCTTTCCCGCTGAAAAAGACCTGAAGCCCTGATGGCTATGTAATTTTTCTAAATACGACTTAAAACGTTACTAATTACGGTAAATTGATCAATTAGCATCTGAAAAACAACACAGCCGTCACGAATTCAGGAAAGAGATAAAAGTTTACTTTTCAGAAGAACTCTGTTTGTTGTAAAAGATAATCAAAGTTGCACCGATGGATTATCTGTGACAGTTTCAATCAACATTCGAGGATTTTTTTATGAGTACCACAATCCGCACTAAGGATTTTATCAGTTCCATAGCTGACAGCCTGCAACACATCTCCTACACCCATCCCCGTGATTTTGTTCAAGCCATGACAAGGGCCTATGAGCTTGAAAAAAACCAGGCTGCAAAAGATGCCATTGCTCAGATTCTTATCAATTCAAGAATGGCTGCCATGGGTAAGCGCCCAATCTGTCAGGATACAGGCATTGTCACCGTCTTTCTAAAAATTGGCACAGATTGTCGTTTTGACACAGATTCCGGTATTCAGGAGATGGTGGATGAAGGAGTACGCCTTGCGTACAGTAACATAGACAACCCCTTGCGGGCCTCAGTGGTTGCCGATCCTGCCGGAGAGAGGCTAAACACCAGAGACAATACTCCGGCTGTTATTTACACCGAGCTTGTTCCAGGTTCCACCATCGACATCCGCATAGCTGCCAAAGGTGGCGGATCAGAGAACAAAAGCCATTTTACCACGTTAAACCCCAATGATTCCATTGTTGACTGGGTAGTACGCACTGTGCCCACCATGGGAGCCGGCTGGTGTCCGCCAGGGATTCTTGGCATCGGCATTGGCGGTACTGTTGATAAAGCCATGGTACTTGCCAAAGAATCATTAATGGAAGCCATCGATATTCAGGAACTGCAAAAGAAAGGGCCTGATAACCGGCTGGAAGAGTTACGACTTGAAATCTATGAAAAAGTAAATGATCTGGGGATCGGTGCCCAAGGTCTTGGTGGCCTCAGCACTGTCCTTGATGTTAAAATACTTGATTACCCAACCCACGCAGCATCTCTTCCGGTTGCCATGATTCCCAACTGTGCTGCCACCCGTCATATTCATTTCACCCTTGACGGCACAGGACCTGTCAGCTTTACCCCACCGCGTATAGAGGATTGGCCTGAAATCAAATGGGAAGTGGGCGATTCCGTCAAACGTGTACAACTGGACGGAATCGGGCTGGAAGAAATTGCATCATGGAAACTGGGAGAAACGCTTCTTTTAAATGGCACCATCCTCACCGGCCGTGACGCCGCACATCGCAGAATTCAGACCCTACTGGAAGAAGGCAAGGCTCTGCCGGATGGTGTTGACTTCAAAGGCAGGTTCATCTATTACGTGGGACCGGTGGATCCGGTCCGGGATGAAGCCGTTGGTCCTGCCGGCCCCACCACCTCAACACGAATGGACAAATACACTGAAATGATGCTCGATAAAACCGGCCTCATTGGCATGATCGGAAAATCCGAAAGAGGCGATGCAACAATTGAACTCATTCGCCAGCATGGTGCCGTGTATCTTATGGCAGTGGGTGGAGCTGCCTACCTTGTATCAAAAGCCATAAAAAAGGCAAAAGTGGTGGCCTTTGAAGACCTGGGCATGGAAGCAATCTATGAATTTGAAGTGGAAGACATGCCTGTTACAGTCGCAGTTGACAGCAAGGGAGAGGCTATCCACAAAACAGGTCCAGCTCTCTGGAGCCAGAAGATACGCGACACAAAAAAGCGTACGTGACAGTTGATACTCCTTTAATCGTTGTTGACAGGTCACATTTTAAAAACATTTTTTTCAACCTGTCAACAACATACTTTTGCTCAATTTAAAGCACCTTCTGAAGCGCCTGGCACCATCATGTCATGAGCGTGTCGTGTCAGTGTCGTTGCCAGGATCCCTGCATTTCACTATCCTGAATCCGTGAGCGTGCGCCGGTGATGTAGCCCGGTGACTTTAAACACTTTGATAATAGTGAGCTATATCAAGGTGTTTAAAGTCACCGGGATGCATTGCTGTCGTACGCCCCGCAGGGCGGCGGGTGATTTTTCCAAATATGACATAATATTTTATTTGTTATGTTAAATCAGCAAATTATCCTCGAATAATCATCCAGCCGTCACGGATTCAGGACTATATCAACCTAAAATACAGACAAGCGATTTCAGGAGATAATATGGATATCAGAAAATTACGATTACAACGTGCGTGGAGTCAGGAACAACTGGCTGAATGCAGCGGGCTCAGTGTACGAACAATCCAGCGCCTTGAAAAAGGCGGTCGGATGAGTCTGGAATCACGGAAAGCAATTGGTGCAGCATTTGACATTGACGCTGGCGAATTTGAAAAAGAAAGTGAGCAACAAAGTATCAACAAACCAACACGACTGGAACAGGAAACCCGTGATGAAGTGAAAAAACTCAAGCGGTTTTACAAAAAAATCGTTCGATTCGGATTCCTGATTGGCCTTTTACTCGTAATAAACCTGATATTTTCCCCGGACTATCTCTGGGTAGTGTGGCCGGCACTGGGCTGGATTATGGTTATGGCCTGGAAAGGACTGCAGACTTATGTTTTCACCACTGCTTTTGGGTCAGCATGGGAGGAACGCCAGGTACAAAAAAGGTTGGATAAAAAAAACAACAAACCATCAAACATCTAACAACAGACAAAATCCTGACAAAAGTCAAAATCTAAGATGGATTTGTAGATAAGCGTAGACTTCGAAAAACTTCATATTCGAGGCGCGTTTATGCCCTTGGGTGCACAACGAAGAAGATGAAAAGTTTTTACGGATCCATCAAATTTTCAAGTGCCTTTTTTTCGTCTTATTATACCGTTCAGCCTGCCCTGATATAAAACCGGCTCAGTATGTAAAAATACCCGGTTTCCAGGGTTGGCACGACTTATCTCTTCACCCTTTTCTGTTTCCATGCGTATAACCGTGCATGGAACACAGTCAATGCCCGAGAGCATATATTCAACCTGATTCCCTGTTTCCAGCACATTTCGAGTCTCCACCAGGGGCACATCGCCTTCCTGTCTGATCACTGCCACCGGCTCCACGTCCATGTCCACCCTGGAACTTGTGTAAAGCATTTCCGAGCTGCCGGGTGCTTTTCTAAAAAAATTCTCGCTTGTGCCACGGGTACCGGTCTTGGCAATTTCCTCGGAGAAAGTAGCCGGCAAAAAAATATCAGCAGGATTTTTCCAGGCATCTTCCGGTAAATCACGCAAATAATCAAGGGCTGCCCGATAAATTCGTGTTACTCCGCCTACGTAAAAAATAGATTTCATCCGTCCTTCGATCTTCAGGGAATCAGCGCCACTTGCGATAAGTTCCGGCAAGCCTTCAAGCAGACAGAGATCTTTTGAATTAAAAATATATGTACCACGCTCATCTTCCTCCACAGGAAAATATTCTCCCGGACGTTTCTCTTCTATCAGCTTGTAACTGTACCGGCAGGGATGGGCACAGGCCCCCTGGTTGGCATCCCTTCCTGTCATATAATTGGAAAGCATGCAGCGGCCGGAATAGGAGATGCAAAGGGCGCCGTGCACAAATATTTCCAGTTCTCCATTCACTTTTGCCCTGACTTCCTGAATCTCCTCAAGGGATAGTTCCCGGGCAAGGTTCAGGCGGCTGACTCCCTGCTCAAACCAGAATTCGGCGGCTTCCGCGTTGGTAACATTGGCCTGCGTGGACAAATGAACAGGGATTTCCGGCACGCATTTTCGTGCCCGCCTCAGAATTCCAGGGTCAGAGATAATCAAACCATCCACGGCCGCCTTTTGAAGCTTACGCAGATAGTTATCAAGGCCTGCAAAGTCACGATTATGAGCAAGAATATTAATGGTTATATAAACCTTAACACCATGATCGTGGGCATACTTCACGGCTTCTGCCATTTTCTCATCACTGAAATTCCCTGCCTTTGCACGCAGGCTGAATTGCTTGCCGCCCATGTAAACAGCGTCTGCACCATAATGAATCGCGGTTACCATTTTCTCAAAATTCCCGGCAGGAGCCAGGAGTTCAGGCATGGCCCGAACAGATGCTTTGTTGCTTTCTTTTTTATTCATTCTGAACTACAATTATCTGTTTGATCTACGGTAGATGGATTCGCAAAAACTCTCCATCTTCTTCGTTGCTTGAAAAAACAAATTATTTCAACGTACCCTGGTACGCCGAAAAGATTTGTTTTTTACGCGCCTCGAATATGGAGCTTTTTACAAATCCATTTTGGACCTTATCTTTTTACGAGTTTATCACGATTTAAAAACAATTTTCGGATAGGAAATCCATACAGCAGGCTGAAAGGTAAATCAAGAGGACAGGTGCTTAAAGAAAGAATAAAAATGGGAATCGCAATGAGCGGAGGGGTCGACTCCACGGCCTGTGCATTGCTTTTACGGGAAAAATATGATGTTCATGCTTTTTTCATGAAACTCTCCCAGCCCGACATTGAGCTGCAGATAAAACGTGTAAAAAAAATTACAGGCCAATGTGGCATTCCCCTTCAAATAATCGATCTGCAGGCAGCCTTTGAGAAAATAGTTCTCCGTTATTTTTCCACAGCATACCGGAATGGACGCACCCCGAATCCCTGCATGATCTGCAACCGTGAAATAAAATTCGGTCTGTTTATGGATGCCATTCTGGCAAGTGGCATGAGCCGTGTTGCAACCGGCCACTATGCAAAAATTATAGATGATGACGACTGTTTTCTGCTGCAGCAGGGAAATGAGGAAACAAAAGATCAGTCATACTTTCTTGCCAGGCTGAGCCAGAAACAACTTGCACAGGTGGAATTCCCCTTAGGTGAGATGACAAAAGAACAAGTCTACAATTTTGTGGAAGAACATGGATTCACGGATTTCAGAGGACAGGAAAGTCAGGATGTATGTTTCCTGGGGACTGATTCCATCGGGCGTTTTCTGGAAACACGGATATCTGCGCCAGCACAAAGCGGTGAAATTGTGAGTACAGACGGACAGATTCTCGGAAGACATAAGGGTATTTACAACTATACCATAGGTCAACGCCGCGGCCTGGGAATCGCTGCCGCAACACCTCTCTATGTAATCCGTATTGATGCTGAAAATAATCGTATCATTGCAGGAAAAAATGAAGACCTGTTTCGAGATAGTGTTGAAATAGAGGATGTTTTATGGAACTGCGACAGACACCCGGATCCGGACCATACGTACAGGGTTCGCATTCGTTATGGACACAAGGGGCAGGAAGCCAGGATAACGCCAGTAACAGACACACGTTTTCGTATTACTTTTAAAGAGAAACAGCGGGCTGTCACTCCCGGCCAGTTCTCAGTGATATATGACCAGGGGCTGGTTCTTGGCAGTGGTGAAATTCAGTGAAGAAAAAAATTATCATCAATACCCTGGGCTGCAAAGTCAACCAGTACGAATCCGCATCTTTTCTCTTCTCCTTTGAAGAGTCCGGCTGCCAACCGGCCAAACCCGGAGAAGATGCCGACATTGTCGTGATCAATACCTGTGCCGTCACAGCAAAGGCAGGAGCCCAGTCCCGCCAGACAATCCGCAGACTCATTCGTCGTCACCCCAAGGCAAAAGTTATTGTCACCGGCTGCTACGCACAAATGGCAGCGTCTGAAATTGCGGAAATAGTTGAGACACCTGTCTGCATCATTGGCAATGGAAATAAGCATTTACTTGTTGAAAATGCCCTGAAGGAAGAACCCTGCGACCTCACCATGCTCATGGGTCGAATTTTGAGCAAAAAGGAAATCTCCATTCTCCCCATGCGGCGATTTGGTGATCGAACCCGTGCGTATATCCGTGTTCAGGATGGCTGCACGAACTTCTGCACCTACTGTATTGTTCCCTATACACGTGGGCCCAGCCGGAGCCTTCCCCTTGATGAGGTTCTGGCCCAGACAGCACGTTTTGAAGAAGCAGGCCATAAAGAAATTGTAGTCACCGGCATTCATGTGGGAATGTATGGGAAAGATTTTGATACAAAACTTGATATTGCAGATCTGATGCTGGCCCTATGTACTGAACATCCGAAAATCCGTTTCAGATTGAGTTCCATTGAACCCCAGGAAATCACAGACAAACTGCTGCAGGCAATGGAATCCTGCTCCAATTTCATGCCCCATTATCATATCCCGCTGCAGAGTGGTGATGACACAATTCTCAGTCGTATGCACCGTGGCTACGATCGTGAAACATTCCGCCAAGTGATCGAAAAATGTATGAACACTTTTCCTGATGCTGCCATCGGCATCGACATCCTGGCCGGATTTCCCGGAGAAGGAGAAAAAGAGTTTGCAAACAGCAAAAACCTTCTTCAAGAGATTGACGCCACATACTTCCATGTGTTCCCCTACTCCAAACGTCCGGGCACTCCTGCTGCAAATTATAAAGACCAGGTTCCAAAGGCGGTGAGCCAAAAACGGGTGGCTGAACTGAGAGATCTGGCTGAACAGAAAAAAACTGCTTTTTATTCCCGCTTCCTTGCCACAGAACGACCTGTGCTGGTGGAACACAAGCGCACACGTGACAATTTACTCACCGGTTTTACCGATAATTATATCCCTGTTGTCTTTTCAGGTGATGACAGCCTGATGGGGAAAATCATCCCTGTCCGGCTGGAGCAGATAGACAACAATATTGTTCAGGGCAAACAGACAGAGAAATAATTATGCTTGGAGAAATTATTGCCATAGGAAATGAGCTCACCTCTGGAAGAATCACCAATACAACAAGTGGTTTTGCGGCTCACCATCTCTTTGAAGCGGGCTTTGATATTTATGCCATGCACACAATTGGAGATACGCCGGCACTCATTGGTGAAGCACTGAACCGGGCCCTTGGTCGGGTGGATTTTGTGCTGGTTACCGGCGGGCTTGGTCCCACAGATGATGACCTCACCACAGAAGCGGTGTCCGAGGCCCTGAACCGGCCAACCATGCCCAACCTTGAAATACTCTCCCTCATCCGCAAACATCTGGATTCCAACGGTGACCATCCGCCCGGATCCCTTGAAAAGCTGGCCTGGTTGCCAGAAGGTGCCGAAACACTGAGTCCAAAAACAAAGATGGCTGGGTATCAACTAATCCATGGTGGTAAACCGATTTTTTTTCTGCCAGGCATTCCCCACCAGATGAGAACACTGCTCATTGAACAGGTACTGCCTCGCCTGTCAACATGGTACAAAGGACGCCAACTGACCAGCGCCCAACGGGTTTATAAAATATTTGGCAAACCTGAAAGTGAAATCAACAACAAAGTGAAAGAACTTGCACTCAGCGATGATGTGGAAATCGGTTATTATCCTGTCTTTCCTGATGTTCATCTCAGCATGACCATACGGGGTGATAACGAAAATACCACAGACCTGCTTGCTAGGAAAAACGGCCACCTTATCAGAGATAAACTGGGAACAGCGATCTATGGACAGGATCGCGAAACCATGGAATCAGTGGTGGGAGGCCTGTTACTGAAGGAAAACAAATTTCTTTCGGTGGCAGAATCCTGTACTGGTGGTTTAATCAACCATTTACTGACATCAATTGCAGGTAGTTCGGCCTATTTCCTTGGCGGCGTAATCTCCTATGCAAACTCAATGAAAACTTCCTATCTGGGCGTGAATGATAATCTGCTCGAACGATATGGGGCAGTGAGTGAAAAAGTTGCAACGGCCATGGCACAGGGAATGCGGGAAAGAAGTGGCGCGGATATTTCCATTTCCGTAACCGGCATAGCTGGCCCCGGCGGCGGAAGTGACGACAAGCCTGTGGGAACAGTTTTCATCGGTCTTGCCAATGAGGATAAAACTGTTGTGCACCACTTCATTTTTTCCGGCAACAGATATGAAATCCAGCGGCTGACGGCACAGACAGCCCTTGATATTGTCAGGCGGAATCTGTTAGAAATCAATCACAACTGATTTATATTTTTTTCGAAATCAACAACAATAATAAAACCTTGGGATAAAAAATATTTTGAAAAAGGGGAGAAATATGGCAGCAAAAGATAAGGAAGGCAGTGTCGACAATGCGATCAGCCAGATCCAGCGGCAATTCGGCAAAGGCTCCATCATGCGCCTGGGCGCTGCTGAGCTAGAAAAAATTCCTGTTATTTCCACAGGTTCATTAAGTCTTGACATAGCACTCGGTGTGGGCGGTTTTCCCAAGGGAAGAATTACTGAAATATACGGCCCTGAATCTTCGGGAAAAACTACGCTGGCCCTGCATGTTGTGGCAGAATCCCAGAAAAATGGAGGCACGGCAGCTTTTATAGATGCCGAGCATGCACTCGACCCTATCTACGCCAAACGGCTGGGTGTGGACACCGACAACCTTCTGATTTCACAACCCGATTATGGTGAACAGGCACTTGAGATTGCAGAAATTCTCATTCGTTCTGGCGGTATTGATGTCATTGTCATTGACTCTGTTGCGGCTCTTACTCCCAAGGCGGAAATCGATGGAAATGTGGGTGACTCCCACATGGGACTGCAGGCCCGTCTCATGTCACAGGCCATGCGTAAATTTACAGGAGTCTTAAACCGGAGCAACACAGTTCTGATCTTCATCAACCAGATCAGAATGAAGATCGGTGTCATGTTCGGTAATCCGGAGACCACCACTGGCGGCAATGCTTTGAAATTCTATTCTTCACTGCGGCTTGATATCCGTAGAATCGGTGCCCTGAAAGATGGACAGGAAATTATCGGGAACCGGACAAAGGTGAAGGTAGTGAAAAACAAAGTCGCGCCACCCTTTCAAATTGCAGAATTTGACATTGTTTATGGAGAGGGCATTTCAAAAGCAGGCGATCTGCTTGATCTTGCTGTGGAACAGGATATTGTGGATAAAAGCGGTTCCTGGTATTCCTACATGGATGAACGCATTGGACAGGGTCGTGAAAATGCCAAACGTTTCCTCAAGGATCATCCGGAGATGTTTGAAGATATTGACAATAAAGTCCGTATGGGCTTTGGATTGGCAGAACCAGTTGATACCCCGGAAGGGGAACCGTCCGACCTGCCGGAGTAGCAGCTTTTTCCCTCAGGAATCTGATTTGATCTGATCAATCAGCGCTGAAGTGGATGTTTGACTGGTAAACGGAATTCGCTCAACCCGACCGCCAGCAGCTTTCACTTCAGCAGCACCTACGATTTCATCCTCTGCCCAATCCGCCCCTTTCACAAGCACATCGGGGCAAAGCGTGGTGATAAGATTTATTGGAGTGTCTTCACCAAAAAGAACAATTGCATCAACACAGCCGAGTGCGGCAAGAACCCTGGCCCTCTGCATCTCATTGTTAACCGGACGGTTTGGTCCCTTTATGGAACGAATCGACTGATCATCATTTAATCCAAGCACCAGAAAGTCGCCCTGCCGTCTGGCTTTCTGCAGATAGTCCACGTGTCCGGCATGGATGATATCAAAACAACCGTTTGTGAAAACAACTTTTTGTCCTGTTCTTTTGCGCCTGGCAACGATTTCAGCAAGCGTATGTAAAAGCAGAATTTTTTCGCTATCTTCAACAGACCAGGGTGAAGGAGCAACACTGTTAAAACGCTCCCGCAATTCTTTTTGCACTTCTCTGTTCAGAGGGACAGCAACTGACTCCTGTTCTTCTCCTGCTTCAGCCAGGATCTCACCATCAGGAGCAATGACCAGGGAATGTCCGCCCATCTGCAAACCTTCCCATTTCCCGCAACTGTTTGCTGCCACAACAAAGGCCTGGTTTTCAATTGCCCTTGCCTGAAGAAGAACTTTCCACTGCTTGATGCGCGCCAGAGGCCATTGGGCAGACATGAGAAGAATCTCAGCTCCCTGCTGACATTGAGCCGTAACCGATTCCGGAAAACGCAGGTCATAACAGACAAAGCCACCAATACAATCGCCACCGGGTAAAACAACAGGTGCAGGTCTTTTACCGGGCTGGAACCATAAATCTTCCTTCCAGAAGGAAAACATATGCTGCTTGGCCATGCCCCTGGAGAGCGGAAACCCCACCCCGGAGAAGAAAAGACTATTATAAAGAGAGCCTTCCTTTTTATAGGGAAGTGAGCCAGCCAGTACAATGTTATATGACATTGCCAGCTCATCCAGTTCTGTGAGAAGAGCGGGGATTTCATCACTGAAATCACCGAGCTCTTTATAAACAAAGCCGGTGGCCCACATCTCAGGCAGTGCTATCAGGCTTCCTGGATCCGGTGCCAGAAGGTCAAGGCCTTTTTTGACCTGCTCCATGTTTCCTCTGATATCACCTGCTGAAATCTCAAACTGGAGAAAACCCAGCCGGGAAATTGATTCTTCTAACACACTGGAACCCATTTTTATTATCTATGCCGCATAAAGAGTTTCTGTTTGACCAAGAGACGCATTAGCCAGTTCTGATACCGTAACAACCGAAGTTTCACCATCATGATAAAATCGCAGGGAACGGTGATCATCCAGTAAGGCATCCACTGTATCACCAGCACCCAGAAGCCCCAAGGCTCTTGCTGACAGTCCCCGTACAGCTGCATCCTTTGAGGACAGATATGCAACCAAATCCGGGATGACTTCCTTTTCCTGTAACAGGGCCGCACGTTTTTCTGCAAGGCGTCCGATTCCCCAGAGAAGACCACGCTGCAGCTCGGGAAGTTCAAGAAAATTCCCATCCTGATGTTCGAGGGGCCCGTCAGGCCGCATATAGGAAATCAGCATATGGAGATATTCGTCACAGAGCCGGTCATTATGGTACATGGCCTCAGCCATGGCCTCAGGTGCTCCCCAGCCAATGCCACCGGATTCATCATTCAGACTCCAGAGATAACGACGCATTACAATTCGTGCCGCTTCCATATTTTTATCTGCAAGGCGGGCCAGTACTTCACCAAAGATTGTCACCGTATGCCAGCGAAGTATTTCTTCAGGCCGGTATAATGCTGAAAACAAGGGATTTACCAGCCCCTGTTCTTCATATTTTTCCAGTTCACGACGGCTGTTTTCCAAATTCCCGGCGGCCAAAAGTGCTAAGACTTCTTTTTTTATCTTCCTGTTCATTCATAACCTCTTCATAATGAGAATTTATATCAAAAAAGAAAATAACCCTCATTTGTAAGAAAACAAGGTTATGAATTAATTATTTTACAGGCAGGGTGAATACTCTTTTTGCCAGTTCTGAATCAAGCATAAACAATCCACTGGAACCATCACCAATCAACCGAAGACGATCCACAATCCCTCCCACAGTGGCCTCTTCCTCAACCTGCTCAGTGATAAACCAGTCAAGGAAGGCCTTTGCAGCATGATCACGAACATCAAGGGCGACATCGATGAGATCATTGATAAGCTTCGTCACTTTTTCCTCATGCTCCAGGATATGTTCAAAAGCAACCAACGGAGAATCCCATTCTGTTTCAGGCTTGGCAATGGCTTCAAACTGCATTTTACCACCCCTTTCATGGACATAATCATAAATTTTCATGGCATGAAACATCTCTTCCTGTACCTGAGCGCGCATCCATTTGGCACAGCCGGGAAGGCTGATTGACTGGAAATAGGATTCCATCGCCAGATAGAGATAACTGGAATACATTTCTGCATTAACTTGTTTATTCAGAGCCTTTTCCATTTTCTTTTTCATCACTAAAGTCCTTTACTCTATGTTTCATTGTTCATAATAATTTCATCAAAGACAGCAATCATACTACTGGGAGAGTCCATGGGAAGAAAGGGAGAAGATAGCCAGATAGGCCATTTTTTTTATAAACCATCTTTTGCCTGTCTAATAAACACTTTGAGAAAAAAGCAAAATTCCTACGATACACGAATACTCAGGACTCTAACTTAACCAATAATTTTTCAAAAAACATCATCAATACGCTTCATGCCTTCCATGAGCATACCCATAAAGCCGCCAAGAATATCCATTTCCATCTCACGCAAACTCAGGCCATGAACGAATTTAAACCGACCTTCGTTCAAGGCCAGAACATCGTAAAAAGCTTCGCGACCTTCTTTGGAATTGTAGGTTGCGTAAACAAGTTCCCCTTCATTAAAAAGAAGATTTGCCTTCTTTTCTCCCACTTCCACCTTCAGGCGACCTGTTTTCTGATTGGAGTTAATCATCTGACACAATTCAACAGGTGGGATATCTGCAAGCTGTCCAACCATCCCGGAAGCAAGCTCCTCGGCTCGCTGGTAGTTGATAGTTGTGATTCTGCTCACCAGTAGTTTATAGAAAAATACCTGTAAGGCAGGAAAGCGGTTTAAAACGTGACGAAAATTTTTCTGACTGAGGCTTGCAATCTGACAGGGTTCCATGGCCATGATGGTTGTGGTAACCCTGTCTCCAGACAAAAGACTCATTTCGCCAAAAACTTCCCCGCGTCCCATTTCAGCGAGTGTTACCCCGTCCTCATCCATAACCTCCACTCTTCCATTTATGATAATAAAAAGATTGGAAGCAGGGTCACCTTTCTGAAGAATGGGAAAACCCCAGTTATAATCATGTAGCTTTAAAAGGGTTGTAAGATCAAGAAGATCATCGTCGGAAAGAGGCTGAAAGATCTCAATTCTCCGCAAAAGTCCGGAAAAATGCGAGATTGCCTTCAGTTTCTCACGTCTCTCAGAAGCAGCCAGAAGCTTCATTTGAATAGTGGCGAACTCTTTTTCTTTTTTAAATTCGAAGCGTATAATGCCAGTACAGCCACCACACTCAAATTTAGTCTTTTTCCTACTGCCCTGAAGATACCGCTCATAAGCAACATCTTCCGAGGCCAATTCAATAAGATCTCTGGTGAGAGTGAGACAGGTCGGCTTGGCTGCCGGCAGCTTAAGAACCCCCTCATCCACATGTAATTCTTCGCCAACATTATAAAGCGGGCAATGCCTCTCTTCAGTGATAATGAATACACCGCTACGAAACTGCATAGGCCATATCCTCTGAACCTGGCGAACTGAAATGTAAAATGATCACTGAATTCATTAGTCAGAACGGCCAAAGAGCATATAAATAAGAAATCCGAGCAAAGCCGCCCCACCAAACAGTACCGGAAGAATCTTACTGATCTGCAATTCATCTCCGATGACCAGAGTATGCATATATTCAGTTCCGCTCACCCACCAGACACCGACAAATGAAGAAATAATGATCAAATCTCGAAATGCCTGCTTATAAAGAAGATAAAATACAAGTGCGACAAAAGGAACCATGAACCAGGGATTACTGAAAAGCCCCACATAATCCACATCTGCCACCTGCTCGCGAACATGGGTCGACTCAATCCATGCCCAGATTTTTGCAAAAAAATCAGCCATCAGTAACTCACCTTTTTCTAATCTATTCATAAAAGATGGATTCGTAAAAACTCTCCATCTTCTTCGTTGCTACAAAAATCAAATCATTTCAACGTACCTTGGCACGTTGAAATGATTTGATTTTTGTAGCCAAGGGCATAAACGCGCCTCGAATATGAAGTTTTTTACAAATCCATCTTTGATTTTAACTCTTTACGAGTTTATCATCACTGCCACTGAAAATCTGTCCAACCAGCAGTAAATACGATCATTTCTCTTTTCCTTATTTAGTGTATCTCAAGGATTTTTTTTTCACGAACCTTTTCAGATTCATGAATAAAAAACAAAGTCCCACGTCCTGTATTAAACAACAGACAGCATAGGCATCCGTCCAATAAATTTATTACATTTTTGCTATTTTTACACTTGCAAATATTACATTTTTGTCTGACAAATCCTCCCGCACTACAGATGTACACAAAGAAACGTTATCATATCAACAAAATACATCTTTCAGTTAAATCAGGCACGAGATTTGTAATAACTCAAACCACAACAAAAAACAGTTTCAACGCAGCACAAGGAGTGAGAGCATGAAAAAAATTGAGGCAATAATCAAACCATTCAAACTCGACGACCTGAAAACAGGCCTTGAAGAGTTGGGAATAACAGGGATGACCATCAGCGAAGTGAAAGGATTTGGCCGCCAGAAAGGACACACAGAAATATACAGAGGCGCTGAATACGTGGTCGATTTTATCCCAAAAATAAAGATTGAAACCGTGGTTAAAAGTGAAATGGTCGATATCGTAGTTGAAAAGATCCTTTCCTGTGTGAATACCGGTTCCATTGGAGATGGCAAAATTTTTATCATTCCCGTTGATCAGATTTGCAGAATCAGAACCGGAGAGACAGACAAAGACGCAATCTAACCACCATAGCTGGAGTAGTCGCGCCCGTGGCAGGTATACATGAAAGCTGGCCACTCCGGCAACAAATTTCACAAAACAAAAATCTATAAAAGCAATAGAAGGAGAACGATCTCATGAAAAAAATACTTTGGCCACTCGCCTTTTTTCTAACCATCCCGGTCATTGCAATGGCCGGGGAAAAAGCCGCTGAAATCACCATCACCACAAACAAAGAAGCAATAGATCTTCTCCAGGTGAATTTAAATTACGTCTGGACACTGATTGCTGCCTGCCTTGTTTTTTTCATGCAGGCCGGATTTGCCATGGTTGAGTCAGGTTTCACCCGTGCCAAAAGTGCCGTGAATATCATGATGAAAAATCTCATGGATTTTTCCATTGGATCAGTGGCCTTCTGGGCCATAGGTTTTGGTATCATGTTCGGCAGCACCAAAACAGGCTGGTTTGGAACCGATGGATTTTTTCTTTCCGGATGGAGCGGCCCTGAGGGTGACCAGTGGGTACTCGCCTTCTGGATGTTCCAGTGTGTCTTCGCCGCAACTGCAGCAACAATTGTTTCAGGTGCTGTGGCTGAACGGACAAAATTCACCGGCTATCTGATCTACTCCTTTTTTGTATGTGCCTTTATTTATCCGGTTTTTGGTTCATGGGCATGGGGGTCACTGCTCAACGGTGGTGGCTGGCTTGAAGGCATGGGATTCATCGATTTTGCAGGTTCCACCGTGGTTCATTCAATCGGCGGCTGGGCAGCACTGGCAGGAGCCATAGTTCTCGGCCCCCGTCTTGGCAAATATGGAAAAAAAGGGGAAGTGCGGGCAATTCCCGGTCACAACATCCCCATGGCTGCAATTGGTGTATTTATTCTCTGGCTGGGCTGGTTCGGCTTTAATCCCGGCTCCACCACAACCGGAGACAGCTCCATTGCCATGATTTTTGTAACCACCAATCTCTCGGCTGCACTTGGATCCATCTTTGCCATGTTTACCTCCTGGATCATGTTCAAAAAACCGGATATCGGTATGAGCTTGAATGGTGCGCTGGCAGGCCTTGTTGGAATCACTGCAGGATGCGCAAATGTTTCACCCACCAGTGCTGTCATTATTGGTGCTATCTCAGGAGTACTTGTTGTCTTCTCCGTAGTTATAATTGATAAAATCCATATTGATGATCCAGTTGGCGCTATCTCAGTGCATGGTGTCTGTGGTGCCTGGGGAACCCTGGCAGCCGGACTCTTCAACATGGGCGGAACAAGTGCAAAGATCATCACCACCCAGCTTGTTGGAATCGGCGCAGCTTTTGTCTGGTCATTTGGCGTTGCATTCATCCTCTTCAAGGTGATTGACATGACCATTGGTCTTCGAGTCAGCAGAGAAGATGAAATAATGGGTGTGGATATTGTGGAACACGGCGCCCACGCTTACAACGACTTCCAGACTCTCAATTAAGAATAACTCCTCTACGACTGCTCCTGCGTCTCCCATCTCCTCCTTGCAGGGGCGGTCGTTCTTTTCTCTTTCATAGGCTAAGCAACATTTCTTGCCGAAACTTCCCGCCCGGATAGACGAACCGCCAAGCCACTGTGGCGTTTAATTTTCTCATTAACGGTACGATCAAAAACAGATCGACTGCTCTTTATCTTCACACTCTGCCTTGCCCGTGTAATCGCAGTATAGAGAAGCTCACGGGTCAACAGCTCTGAATCCTTTGCAGGCAGTACCACCAGAACCTCACCGATTTCAGTTCCCTGGCTTTTATGAATGGTCAGAGCATAAACAGTCTGACAACTGGAGATCCGTCCTGGAAGTAAGCCCTGCAGACTGCCATCGGATCGTTCAAACCAGACCTTCATTATTTCATGATTTTCAGGGTCAGGCAGGCAGATACCCATGTCCCCATTATAAAGATCCAAACCATAATCGTTTCTGGTAATCATGACAGGTCTGCCT
The DNA here is from genome assembly GCA_015662865.1 of Desulfocapsa sulfexigens. Taxonomy (GTDB): domain Bacteria; phylum Desulfobacterota; class Desulfobulbia; order Desulfobulbales; family Desulfocapsaceae; genus Desulfocapsa; species Desulfocapsa sulfexigens_B. The sequence goes on along the minus strand of DQTH01000173.1, from coordinate 10,429 downwards.
CCGTACCAGGCAGTGGAAAAGCAATCATAGCCCTGGGTAGTCAAATAGTGTTCAACACGCTCATTGATGCCCGACACACCTGCTGGCCCGTGACGGAGGGCACAGAGAATTTTAAAAGACTGAAGAGATAAAAATAAGCTCTTATAATCATCAAGAGTCTCTGCCTGACGAACTGCAGACATGTAGCTGCAGTACATTCTTCCGCCATACTCTGCCGCATCTTCCTCCAGCAGTGAGATATTTTGCGGATCATCCCGTACCAGCAGATTCCAGGCAGGCAGACTGTTGCCCCCATTAATTGCTTCCGCAAACCTTTGAATCCCCCTGTCAAAGCGATAACTTCTCTGCAGCTCCACAGTATTTTCAGGCATGGCAGAGATCAAATCAGCAAGCACTGTCCCAGACTCCACCGAAGCCAGCTGATTTTTATCGCCGAGCAGAATCAGGCGGGTTCCCGGGTGCAGGGCGTCCACAAGTTTATTCATCAGTGCCAGATCCACCATGGAAGCCTCATCCACCACCACCACATCATAAGAAAGTGGATTATCTCCATTATGGTGAAAAAATGGAGAATGACGCTTGACTCCCAGCAGGCGATGCAGAGTGGAAGCCTGAAGCGGAATACTTTTAAGGATTGATTCATCAAGGGGAAGAGAATGAACACTTGTCCCGATAGACTCCTGCAGCCGCATGGCAGCTTTCCCGGTGGGTGCGGCAAGGGCAATTCGCAAACCATTGCCTGCGACACTTTGCAGCAGGGCAAGGATTTTCACAACAGTCGTAGTCTTTCCGGTCCCCGGGCCTCCTGAAATGATAAGAAAACTCTGCTCAAGTGCCTGGCTGGCTGCAAACCGCTGCCAGTCTGTTTCATCCGTATTTTTCCTGCCAAACAGAAGATCCAGAAGAGTTTCATCACCATCAAGCTTTGCAGGAAATGCGGCAAAACTCCTTATTTTCTCAGCCAGCCTTTTCTCATGCTCAAAATATCGCTGCAGATAGAGACAATCATTCACGACACAAAGAGGATGATCATTTAAACCCGACAATCCTGATCTCTCCACAAGCACCTCTTCCTGTTCTGTCAGTGGAAGACAACTGTCCCCCGCGCCGAGTCCCATTGACAGACGGCACACAATATCATGAAACTGCTCTTTTTCCTTATCTGACAAAGCAGAACGTCTTGCCAGAAATCGTGCGAACTGAATGTCAAGCAGCCGTATTCTCTTCTCTTCCATCAGTCCGCCCCCAGATGCTTGTGCAGTGCATCAAGCACTGAAATATCAGGCCGGTCAAAAAACAGACCGTTTCCCGGCAGTTCCGGACTCATCCCTCTGACAAAGAGATAAAAGACCCCACCAAAATTTTCCCCATACTCATAGCCGGGCACAGTATTCATAAGAAATCGATGGAGAACCAGGGTGTAAATCCAGTATTGCAGGCCGTAATTATGGTCATGCATGGCAGTCACCAGCAAATCCTTTTCATAATCACAGAAATGATCACCAAGATAGTTGGTTTTATAATCCATGATGTAATACTTTCCCTTGTGACGACACACAAGATCCACAAAACCGGTGAGGTAGCCTTTGAGTTTTCGTTCCTGCACTGGCTGCACGACAGGGGAAAAAGCAAGCAGTTCATTAATCCTTTCAGTGGATTCCTCCCGAAGATGGAAATAAAACGGCATCTCTTTTAACACATCCTGCTCATCAAGATCAGCAAGGTGAAACAGCTCTTTTCCACTTTCAGCCTTAATTGGAGAGCTGACCACATCACCAAGGAGTGACATCAGTTGCCGGGTATCAACACTCACGCCGAATCGACGACACTGGACAACACAGTCTTCCTCATAATCATTGTCGCCTGCAAACTTTGCAAACGGAAGGTCTTCAAACAGCTCATGCACCACATTTCCAAAAGATGCACCCAGTGGTAAATTATATATCTTCCTGGAGTTGTCACCATCTTCACTCTGCTCATCCCCTTCATATAGGGCAGGCAGATGGCCTGATCCGGCAAGGGCAGAATAGGACGTCATCAACCATTCTCCAGGCAGCAATGACCGTGAGAATGTCCTGCACTGCAATACCTGCTGCTCGTCATCTTTTTCCCTAAGCCTTTGGCTGCCTGCTGCAAACCGCTCCACAAGTCTCAACTCCACAGATGGATTTTTGCAGAGTTCTGCAATTCGATCTGTCTGCTCGTGGATATTTTTGCATTCATTCAGGGACAAAAGCCAGGCAAGGGCAGAATCCTTTGACGCCACACCGCTGACATCTGCCCAAAAAACGTAACAGCGGCAACTGGCTCTGGTCACAGCAACGTAGAGCAGCCTGGTTTCTTCAGCCAGCTCTTCCTTCAGCGCTGCCTCATGTCGTGTATGGAAATCAGCAGAACCGAGATCAGCCACCTGATTATTCTCTTGATCATGGTATGTTATACAGTTTTTTTCCTTTTTCAAAAATGGTGGACGATACCAGAGGTAAGGGCAAAACACGATTGGATACTCAAGCCCCTTGACCGCATGCATGGTCACAACTTTCACAGCCTGCTCGTCACTTTCCAGCCGAAGTTCCGCGAGCTCACGATTTTCCGTGGATGCCATTTGTGAACAGAGATACTGCAGTGTGTGGGTGAAACTCAAATTTTCCCTGTTCTCTGTCTCCTGCAGCAATTCCGCAAGATGCATAAGGTTGGTAATCTTCCGTTCAGCAAGGGGCAGATTGCAGAGGTTTTCAAATACGGACTCTCTGGCAAAGAGACTATTCATCATGGTAAGAAATCCTTTTTCCTGCCAGAGTCGATGATAATCATGGAAGCGTTCCATCCACCCGTCCATGATTTGTTCATCCTGCGTCTGTTTATAAAAAACACGTCCGTTCAGCCCAAACCATTTACAGCTCATGGCGGTTCGCAATAAGCTCATATCCGCAGGGGATGCCACAGCTTCTGCAACCAGCAGCAACTCTCTGCATTCCTCTGTTTCAAACACTGTTTTTCTGCTTGCCAGCACTGAGGGGATCGAGGCGCGGGCCAGAGTTTCCTGAAACCCCTCGGCCTGCTTATTCGTACGGACTAAAATTGCGATATCTCCTGCCGACACCCGTCTTTTCACCCCCTCACCTGTGACCAGCGAAGCACCTCCAAGCAGATCAAGAATTTCTCCAGTTATCCGGGACTCGAGATCTTCTCTAATCACTCCTGATGTCCAGGGTTTCACGCCATTTTCATGGGGAGAAGGCAGGCTGCAGTAGACCATGGCTGCCTCGGCTTTCCCGTTCTGCCATAATTGCCAGCACTCTGGATGTTTGGCAGCGGATACTTTGTAATATGGCAGCTGATCGTTCACAAAGGCATCATCTCTTTGCAGAAACAGATCATTGACAGCCTGCACCAGGAGGGGATTGGATCGATAATTCTTTTCCAGGCCAAAGAGAGAATCCGCACGTCTTCTCGCCTGAAAATAGGCATGGATATCTGCCCCTCGAAATTTATAGATTGCCTGTTTCGGGTCACCGATGAGGAAAAGAAAATGTTTTTTGTTGACGCCAAACAGTGTGGAAAAAATTCGATACTGGGCTGAATCCGTATCCTGGAATTCATCAATCAACGCCACCTGAAACCGGCCGGCCAGAATCTTTTGCAGCTCTTTTTGCTGCGGCCCCTCCAGTGCCCGGGCAAGAGATACAACAAGATCATCAAAAGAGAGGCAGGCTCTTTCACTGAGCCGCTTACTCAGTCCACCCTGCAGCTCAAGGGCAAGCTCGATACGCATGGTAAGAACTGCCCGATTGCAGGTTGCAAGAAACTGGTCAACTTTTTCATTGGCCAGGGGGAAATTTTTAAGAAATGCACTTTTTTTTGCATCACCCCGCAGTTTATTTCCATTGAGCTCTTTTTTTAGCCCCTGCTCTCCTAGCCAGCTCAGGTGTGATGGTAAAAGAGAAGAATCACCTGTAAAGAACAGCTCACATTGCTGCCACCAGGAATCAAAACCTACCATCAGGTCCTTTTTAAACATCTTCTGTTCAATGGCTTCCAGAAAACAGGGTTCAAGCGCAGAAGCATTGGTATGCCACCAGTTGCCAAGCAGTTTCCTTGTCTCATCCACCTGCAGCAGAGCCTGATCCAGTAGAATACGATCATCGGGTTCAATGATGTCTTCTACTCCCACTCCCTTAACACTCTCATAGAGTTCAGCAGGACTTGAAAAATGCTCAAGAAAAAGAGAGCAGTGAAACAGTGATAAGTCGTACATCTTCCTACGCCAGAAATCAGCGACCAGCTCATTTCGTACCTGGCTGACATCAGCAGTCAACTCCATATCAAAGAGTTGTCCGGATTCCAGAGCCTGTTCCCGAAGCATTCTCTGGCAAAATCCGTGGATTGTAAACACAGCTGCTCTGTCCATGTCAAGCAGGGCAAGTTCAAGGTGTTTCAGGGCCAGTCCCCTCTCCGGCAGCAGATCCAGGCATGCCAGAAGACTTTCGTCATCACTTTTCTCCCTTCCGCTTAAAACATTCCTTGCCTCCACCAATCTGCTTCTGATCCTTGAACGAAGTTCTTCGGTGGCAGCCTTTGTATAACTGACCACCAGAAGTTCTTCCACCGGAACCCCGAACTCTGCCACGAAACGCAAAACGAGCATGGCAATGGCATAGGTCTTGCCTGTTCCTGCACTGGCTTCCACCACGTTCACCCCCCGTCTCAGGGGGGCAGTGGCAGCATGGAATGGTTTAAAGTTTTCTGACATCCGCCCTCCTCCAGATTGAGTCGTAAAACCAGTTTGCTGTTTCCAAAAATTCCTGCCCAAAGAGATTGTCATAGGTCTGATACTGATAGAGCAGTTCCCACTCAGGTTCATACCCCTGTTCAAGGGATCTTGAAAAAGATTGTTTTGCTTTAAACAGAGGATCACCTTTTCCGGTTTCTTCAAATTTCTCCCTTTCCCTGGCATAGGCCAGCACCGGCTCAGGCAACAGCATTGATGGCGCCTGCTGTCCTTGAAGAAACAGGGACAGCAACTCCTGAAGATCTCCTTTCTTTGCAGTTCCTGCCGGAAAAAAGAGTTCACAATCCTTTGTCAGTAACGTTGTGTCTTTTTCCGTGTCACAGCAGACGGCAGTCAGACAGTGTTGCACCCATGCTGTGACAATATCCCTGGCCTTCATTTTTGCATAACGAAAAAGAAACGAACCGCCCAGATACATAGAACCCAATTTTCCAGTTAGTCTTATGGAGCCAATCTGCAGATCAACAAACCTGTCTTCAAAATGTTCTGTTTTCTCGCGGATCATGACCTGGTCAATAAATGACTGCAGCTCTTCCTGTTTTTTCTCAATATATATTTCTCCTGGCGTGCCCAGCATCCATTGCCCTTCCGACCGCACCCGCTGATACAGTTCATTCCACTCTCTGCCGCTCAACCTTCCGGAAACAAAATCCTGCTCCACCAGGTACTTCTGGAGTGGATCCAGAATAAAAAGTTCCTGCTCTTCCAAAGAAGACACACTGTTGTTCAGACGGATACCCAGTACATTTTGAACAAAAAACCTCTGCGGGTTTTGAAAGAAGCGAAAGAGATCAGCAACATCTACATTTTCCTGATTTTCTTTATCAAGGTTTCCTTGCCACCAGGGATCAGAAGAGCAAGCATCCCTTTGCAGTGAGCGATAGACATCAAACAATTTATTGTTATAACTAAACAAACTTGACTCAATTGTAAAATATTTCCCTGAAAAACCTTGAAGAGGATGATATTCCCTCAATTCACTGATTCCATAGAATTCAAGCACCTCAAGCATTTCAGAGATAACCACAGAAGGTGGCATTTTATCATTGCTGCGGATAGACTGACCAACATAGCTAAGATACAGAGCCTTTCTGGCTGAAAGAATCGCTTCCAGAAACTGGTACCTGTCATCACTGCGCCTTGACCGGTCACCCGGAAGAAACCTGTCAGTCAAAAGATCAAATGGCGGATGGTAATCATTTTTTGGAAAAACAGTATCATTCAGGCCAAGGAGACAGACTTTCTGAAAAGGAATGGAGCGCATGGGCAACATGGAGCAGAAGGTCAGTTGGCCGCGCAAAAATCCGGAGCTGGATTTCTGCTCTGTTGCCATCCCTTCCACCCAGGAACAGACCACATCAAAATGAATTTTTTCATGGTGAACAGTTCCATATTCCTGTCCGAGATCCGTGAGCATCCCATACAACTCAAGCAGACTGTTATCCCCGTCTGCCACAAACAGTTTTTCCGCAAACTCGGCCAGCATTTCATCCCATTCAGCAAGAGTATGGGGCGTGGCAACTGCTTCATGGGCCTGTTCCAGAATTTCACAAAAAAGAGACAGCCCGCCAAGGGGTTCGGCCATACTTCCTTCAATATCCCGGTATGGTAAAATTCCGTCAATTTCACAATCGCAACCGACTGCATAGCCCATCATCAAGCTGTCCAGCCCACTTCGCCAGGTGCATTCTTCTTTGCCGGGCAAGCCCATATCCTGTTTCTGTTCACCTGACAATCCCCACCTGATCCCAGAGGAAACCACCCAGTGGCGGATCAATTCAAGATCTTTTTCGCGGATGTCAAAGCGTGGATACACCTCTTCCCTTTCCAGAAGATCAAGCACCTCGCTCCAGCCGAAACGGCTGGTGCAGAGATCCAGAAACTGTAAAAAGACACCAATAAATCTATTACTAAGTGCTGGATTCCTGTCGGCAATGGAGTGGGGAATATCATGAAAAACAGCAGGAATAAGTCCGCTGTAATCCTGGATATCAGGAGCCATGACCACAATGTCCTTCAGCGCCAGATCAGGATCATTATCCAGCCAGGACAGAATACGATCTTTTAGAATCATCACCTCACGATGGGCCGAATGTGTTGACACCACTGTCAGCGACTCATCTGCAGAGAGGGATCCCTCGCCACTGCTTAATTCACCTTTCAACAGATCAGACTGCAGTTTGTGGAGCAGGTAGGGGCTGGCATCATCAAAGGGATCAACAAAACTTTGAAACTCTCCTGAAAACCGGGCGTCCTGCAGCATGGCCTGAAACTCCCTGCCCTGCTGACCAAGAGATGCCAGCAGGGGATGCCCCTCATAGGTCGTCTCAGCTACGTCCTTTCCATGACCGTGCGATACAATATTTTTTCTCAGCTGAGCCCGCGGTGTCACCTGTTCAGACCAATAGGTTTCACAGGGTGACAAAAGGTAAAAGTGAACATCACAGTGGTTGGAAAGAGCCTGCAGACAACTCAAAAGAAGAGGAGGAAGGCTGTGCAGGCCAAACACGGAAAGTCTTTCTGGTAAAACAGGTAAAAACTCCCTGTTATCAGTTAATAGTTTAATGAGATCACGAAGAAAAACTCCGCGATGGCGCGAGTGACCGATTGAATCCCTCAACAGATTCCACAGCTCCATCTGGTAGTATTCTGCAGAGTTATTCGTGCCGGTTCTTCCCTGCTCCCAACCGTCAATCATCTGAGGCCGCATGATCTGGTACTGGTCAAAAACAGCTGCAAGTTGCCCAGCGAGCTGATACCGCTTCATGCCATTGCTGTCTGAGTCAATATAACGGCGAATCATGGCAAACCGTTTACCATCAACTCTTCGCAGGATGTTCTCCAGATGCCAGCAGACCTTTTCACGTGCATAATCATCAGATCCAGGCTCCATTCCAAGTCGCTCCGCCATTAGGGCAAAAAAACGGGTGGGCAGCATATATTCGTAGTTGCACCAGGAGACAAAACGTTCTGACAACTGCTGGGAGAGCATGCGTTCCATGCCCTGGCTCTGGATCAGAAAGTACTCTGGGCTGAAAGGATCACGATCTTCAGCAAGACTCAATACTTCAGAGAGCTGACGAATCAGATTTTCAGTTCTGTTGGACAGGTGGAGATAGAACATGAATTAATAGCGGAATGGGTTTGCGAATCTTCACATCTTCTGCTTGAGCTCAGTAACTCATTGCCTAACAATTTACCTGAAAACCACCTGAATAACAATTCTTCTATCAAAACAAACAGTTCAGATTGTTCCAGGTGGACAAATGAAAATCTGCAAAGTAACTTAATACTTAGAAAAAGCCACAACCCCTTTAAACAGTATAAACCATGAAAACAATATCTCTTTTTCTTCTTTCTTTTTTCTTCCTGTATGGCTGCATACATCAGCAGCAGGGAGCAGCCATCGGGGGTGCGGCCGGCGGTATCACCGGATTCCTGCTCACAAAAGATTCTAACAGCAAAACACAGATAGCTGCTGTGCTTGCCGGAGCTGTGGCAGGAGGAATTATTGGCGGGATAATCGGCAATTACATGGATAAGTCTGACCAGAGACGGGTGCAGAAGGCATTAAAAGAAGTTCCGACCAACAAAAGCCGCAGCTGGACAAACCCGAAGACAGGCCATCGTTTCACCATCAAGCCCATAAGCAATATCAAAACTGACAGCAGTGGCAAAAAATTTCGAAAGGCAACCTTATACGGACGAAAGAAAAACAGCTCTAAACTAGATGCCACCACCAAGAAAATGTACCTGTAGGACCACCTGTGAGAATAATACAACAAATATGCACTCAATGTTTCCTGTGTTTTTTCTGCATCGTACTCGTTACCGGCTGTGTCCAGTTGAATACCAGCACAGGCCGATTGCAGAATGACACAGATTACCTTCTTGAAGAGCAATTACATGATGGTGAAATTGCTGCCTGGGGCGTACCTGAAGAACCGGGCATTGAGAGGAATCTGGCAGTATTTCTCACAGTCAGCGAGGAACAGAAATTATGCCGGTATTATTATACTGTGCTGACTGAAAACGGAAAAAACCGTCCGAAAGTTTTCGGAAGAAGCTGCAGAAGATATAAAAACAGCTGGGAAACCGTCAACTGGGATGCAAAGCGTGACCCTGCCATGCACCGGCGCATCAAATCGCGCTATTTTGAATTGCTTGGGCTCAATAAAAATGCCCCTCCGGCTGATTATGTCGCCAATTACCATCTACCTTCCGTTTTATCGAAAAATGTTACTAGGGCCGAACAGAAACACAGGCTGCCGCTGAAAAAGATGATCGATAATGCCTCAAAAAAGAATCATATCCACCCCGTCCTTGTTCATGCCATGGTGAACACAGAATCTTCCTACAACCCGAAAGCCCGCTCCCATGTGGGTGCCATCGGTCTGATGCAGCTGATGCCTGCAACCGCTGGAGACCTTGGGGTGAACCCCAGGATTCCCAGGCAAAATCTGGATGGCGGAACCCGCTATATCAGACAGCAGCTGGACAAACCGGGAATAAGGGGCAATGTTGCCCTGGCTCTTGCTTCCTACAATGCCGGATATGGTAATGTCAGGAAACACGGGTATCATGTGCCGCCATTTAAAGAGACAAAAAACTATGTTAAGAAAATAATGACTCTTTATACGGCGCAATGATTTGCGGGATGACTTGCGTCCACTGCAAAAGTGGCCAAATCTGTGAAAAAAAAAGCCTTCGGTTTATTCCGAAGGCTTTTTTTCAATTTTAAGTGGATATCTTTTAGTTATTAATTTCCCATCAGCCTTCTTTCGTGAAACGCCTTCTGTTATAAGCGATCAGCCCCAGAAAACCGGTGCCAAAAAGCAACATGGTGGTTGGCTCGGGAACCGGAGCATTCGCAACATCAACGGTTATAGACGAAATGTAGAAATCATCATCATAATTAATTGCACCGACTTCAAATGTATCCGACACCCAGGTCTCTCCTGTGAAATAGTGGGTGTGACCGGTCGAATGCGCCAGGGGAATATCAATGTCGAAAATTGAATTGCCATTACAGGTAAATACAAAATTGTCATTGGGAGAAATATCCTCAAAGTTTATTGACAGGAAAGTAACTTCCTGGGCAAAAGAGAAAATAATCGACTCGTCAATGCCCCATCCGTCCACTTGAAAATTTTCTCCCTGTGAATAGTCATTACCGCCAAAAACCCCCAGGCCACGGGGCCCCAGGTAGAGGTTACGACTGTCAATTTCAGGAAAAGCAGTGGCTGTAACAATCGAAAAATGGTCATCCCCGGTGAAATTATAACTATCAGTATACCAGCTTCCGTCTCCATCGGTGAAATCAAATGTTACCGGTATCGCCATGGCACTACCAGACCACACCAGCATTGAACTTAACATAAATGCTGTTAAAACATTTTTCATTTTTCCTTTCCTTCAAAAATAAGAACTAAACTAAATCAAATCATCAACGCCTAAATCAATGCAAAAATTACGCCATTTCCATGAAACATTTTTCACTACCAGAATCAATTCATCGATAATCTCGAATCCTTAAAACTTAACATCTATGATAAGTAAAGTCAATAGGAAAACGGAGATTTCCTGTGTCCCAGCCTACCCGACAGGTTATTACCTGCACGGAGTTCGGTGAGATAG
>DQTH01000056.1 GCA_015662865.1 Desulfocapsa sulfexigens | reverse complement strand
GTGCAATAACTCTTCCCTAGTTAGTTTTAACCCCGTTTACAAACCGGGCACCCTCACAACTTTACAATGAGGTTGGACAACTGGAGTATCATCGCCTGTTTTAACCCCGTTTACAAACCGGGCACCCTCACAACTGTACCTGTTTTTTTCAATTAAAAAGCAGGTAGTTGCATAGGTGTTTGCGGTGCCATCACAATCAGCACCTGCATGTGGCATCCAAACTCAAAAAAATTCCTATTTCTTCAGTAATTTCAACGAGCGGGACGCCATCAAACGCCAGAAACAAATAACACACTGTTTTCAAAGTACTTTACCGAAGAACCTCCACTAATTCAACAAGCAAATAGTTACCAGCCGTTATTACTGATATTACAATGTTTTTCCATTTACTCATTTTACAAAAACTGGAAAAGTCACTAACTACAGACCTCGTCAAATTAGTATCAGCGCTTGTTCGTTAATCTCGTGGTTACGGTATCTTGCACATAAATTGGACACTTGCCGGTCTGAGTTATCAGTTATCAGTTTTCAGTTTTCAGGTACTGAACACTGATAACTGATAATTGATAACTGAATACTGAAAACTTTTTACAACACCGGACTCAACGTGATGTGTCCAAAAAACAGTACGATTTCAAGCTATTTTTACGAGGTCTGAACTATTAATAAACATAGCTATTCTATCCCGTTTTTCCGACAATGAATGTCCATCCCATTCTCCATCATATTTCGGCCACTGACCAATCACTTCATCCCTTGGCAAATGATAACCAACCTGCCCTGTGGGTAAATCTATCATCAACACAGGCCAGTCCTCCTCATTCGGATTAATAAGCAACCCTACCTTGAATCCCTGTGACATTGCCAGTCTGGCCATTGCCATCACTGCCTGGTTACGATCGAAATAGGCATCGTCTAACGTACTACTTTGAGTAATAACTTTCTCTTTATCTCCCAAGCCATTCATGTCTCTCAAGTCCTGGTATTGTATTGGATATTTCATCCAACTCTGTTAAAGAAGATTCTTCGGCCTTATTTTTTTTGTAAGCGGCTCCGTTCTGTCCATTATTTGTTCCACTATCATTTGCAACAAACCATTGATATGTCTTATCCTCAATATCTGCCCCATGTACCTGGGGGTAATGAACAGGAAATCGCACATTTCGTGGATCACCAAGCAGTTCAATACTGTTTTTTATCTCCGGCATTATTGTGTCGGCAAATTTATTGTGGAAGTAATCCATATCATGACCGGCCTCGTAATTATATCTGGGTACATCAATAATTCCTGCATTATATCGATTCTTCCGGTGAATAAACTGCAGATTGTTAATATCAATCCTTACCGTACCCAGTCCTATGGATTTACCCATCCCTATTTTATGCCTGTACTGCTGTGAAGGACGAAGGGCATACAGCAGCATACCCAATTCCCATTCGGTACAATTTTCAAATTCCATTTCAAAAGTAAAACACCCATCCTTACTGACAGGACGAATACATACCTTTTGCTTTATGTTGTCATTATTCATGCTTTGCCATGGATAATTTCCTCCATCATCCACCAACCCTGTACGGGATATTTTTTGAACACCCTTCGGGTCCTCAGAATTAGACAACGCATGAAGATATTGCTTACGCCCCCTTGGTTTAATATTGGAAGAGTTGTTCATTTCATTTTTAGCAATATAATTCCCTCCCTCAATATAATTCTCTCTCTTAAAGTAAAGTGACGGGGATGGAAGCTTGGGACTTGCAAGAATCTTGAGCGTTACTTCATTCTCCCTCGACACGGATTCTGTCTCCCGGAGCTGCTTACCCGATGACAGAACGACTTTTCCGGCAAAGGAGAGTGATTTTTCGTGTTTATCCTGCTGGACAAAACCAAATAATAACTCAGCAGGGGAAATCTTTTCTCTGTTTTTGTTAAATTGTACAAGTTCTGGTGGAAAATAGTTATGAACTGTTTTATTGACACGTCCACGCCAGACAGCAGAGAAGGATATTTCAGCAACTTGGGGGGATTGCGGAGAGGGTCTAAAATACATAAGATCACCCTCCTGTACCCTTAGTCTCTTTTCATCCTTGCCAGTTAATCCATCATTACGGGTACATCCCTTCAAATGAAATGGCAGCCATTGATTATTGTTTTTTACATTCCCAGGATGTTTGATTTGCTGGGTGGTTCTGTCGTCAGCAAGTTCCTCGAACCGGTCAACAACTTCATCTGGAATCTTAAACAATTCTTTACTCGTCAGATTGTCAATAAAGCTTCGTGGATTACTTGCGAACCCATCGGATACAGGAATAAACAATTCATGTTTTTTACCGACAGGAACCTCACCATCCCTGCCTTCTTTACCCAAGATTCGTAATATACCCGGTATATCACCAGGCAGAGCTTTCTCCTTAGACCTTGGACAAAGATTTACCGGCAATCTGGCACCTAAAATAAGGTTACCACGTCTGGATATTTTCAACACATCCCGGTTTTCTGCGCCCATGGTATGAACACGACTAAAGCTAAATTCCGGTACAGGGAGATAAAAGATCTTTTCATTCAGTAAATTCCAGCTATTCTGCTTATCCAAAAAGCTTTTCATATTCCCAGCCAGATATGCTCTTTCGAGATAAACTTTCAAAGGTGCCTTTTGAGTGTAAGGAAACATGATATGGTATTCTTGAGGGAGTTTATCCCTTTCACCAAATATCGGAAGGGCAAGGGGGTATATAAACTTTTTACCATCCCGAATAACCACCATACCAATGGCTGACAAGCTCCCTGAACCGACTGGTTGGCGGTATGACATCATACCATCATCCAATACCCGCATGGAAGAGTTGCTTGCCGCCTCGGAAAGAGAAGAGAGGAGACCTCGCAGCGTAGTTGCAGGTATGGCAATCTCTCCATTTTCTGTGTAATGGTCAACCTGTTGTGGCTCTGTATCATTGCGCGGGTCGTGCTTTCCTCCGACAAAAACTGGTGTTTCCGTGGTAAGTGTACAGCTTATTTTCCCGTGATATAGAGGTTCTTCATTTTCATCCACATCACGGTACAGAGCATGTGAGTCGTGCATTGTTTCATCAAAGTCCTCCTTCGCTAACCACGATTCAATCATTGGTTTCGGTGTGGGAATGAAATGATACGGGTTATGGAAAGAACCCTCATCTGCTGCCTCTGTTAAATTGTTTCGCTCTACCGGCTGAACAAGATTAGGTGGTTGCCGGGTTTTGCAGGGATACTCCCCTGGATTGTCATCACACTTCCGGCGAAACAACTCGAGATTGGACTCTGTCAGCATGGTATCAATACCTGGCTTAACAGAATCCGAATCCACACGCCCATACCCCTTGGATCTGCCATATCCAAGGAAGATATCTCCCTCCTTAAAATCACGAAAAGTCAGAGCCAGGAGCCCCTTTGCCCAGCCTTCAAGGTCAGAAGGTATATGCATTAAAATTGAATATTGAGGGCGCCAGGAAAAAGATGCGTCAAATTTAGCTGTCTCTTTCCCACCCCCATGGAAACGATCAATGGCAACAAAGTCCTGAACAGTTTCCTGTCGTGTCGATTCAGCCGTTCCTTTGTACTCCACCTTTTGGATGGAAATCCTGCTTTTCCAGCCTGTTGCACCAAAAACACGACAGGCAAGACAAAGCCGATCATTAATCTCAACTACTGAGAATACAGAAGGACAGGGGTTAACTGGATCACAACACCATCCACCAAGTGTACGGATAATTTTCTCCGCCTGACTTCGCATGGCACCACGGATTGATTTTGCAGGTAACCTGGCGTTACCAGCAGAATCCCTTAAGGGCTGATGGTCAATATCTTCCTTTCTTTTTTTTCGGGAAGGGTCATTAACCAGAAAAGGCCCTGCAAAGCCAAATTCAATAGTAACTGTATCTGAGACAGATGGAGACTTGAGATAATTTCTCCCTTTGATGATATGTTGTTCTATGTCATCAGGGGATAATGACCGCATGGCTGTTGCTGCCATATCCTGACTCCCATCCTCAAGCCAGTTTAATACTTCTCCAGTACCAAGGCACTTCATGTGTATACTGTCAAACCTGAACCTGCCAAATCCGTTACCGCTATCCGCACCTATGGTAATTGGGGTCGGACAATCCTCTGCAAAACCGTCTTTGATGACAGCCGTCAGCAGCGAAACCTGCTGCTCAGTCATTGCACCGGTGATTATCAGGGTAAAGCTGACTTCGGGCGGGACAACTTCAGTGGAAAAAAGCCTGCCATCGACAACTGTTCCGGTAACCCGATCAATGACCGTGGAAGTTTCAACGGATGTTTGTAAATCAACATCCCAATAGGGAAAATTGTTTCCGTCTTCCAGCGGGGAGGAGATAACAGCGTTATGGAATTCTGCACTCCCGCCGCATCCTTCATCCTGCATTTTAACTGTGAAACCCAGCAGGGTGTTAAAGAGTTTACAAGTTTCTTCATCAGCCTTTTTATTAGTTTCCAGCCACTTACGAATATTCCCTTTGATTGTAGAACCGGGGAGATAGGGCTTGCCGTTGCTGTCTTTTATGAACGCATTGATTTCTGCTTTGACTTTACTGCCATCTTTTTGTTCTATTTCAAGACCGGGTCTATCAGTAAACTCATCACAACCGATATGTAGAAAGCTTCTGGTTGTCAGGTTTACCTTTATTTCCCAACGGGGAATAAAGTGATACTGCTTATTGTTACGAGCCATTAGAGATATCCTCCTCTTTCAAAACATCTATATCTGAGGATTGTGGCGGTTTATTTTTTGTGTGAACAGCCAGATTAACAGCTATTTCACCGTATCCATTCTGAGGTATAAAAGGGCAGGTTTTCCAGAGTATATCCGGGTCAGGATTGATATTATAATATTTACATACCTCTCTCTTTACTGGCAGTCCATGCTCAAACCACTCTTTAACCATCTTCCTCGCATCGTCGGGACTTGACTCATCTGCCTCAAGAACAAAAACACTCCCGGCTTCAGTCAATAGCCAGGGGCAGTATTGTTGTCCCTGCTGGTTGGTTTCCCTGCGCCAGGTTCCTCCATTTAAACGCTGACTGGCGAAGTACCGGACAAGTTTCAGCTTTCCACCAGACAGCTCACTCCATGTTTCTTCATACATTTTTTTTAGTTCAGCAGCACCGGATGTTTCATCAAGATGCTCCGGACTGCCCAGCAGTGTGTCTGACTGTAGAGTTATTATCCACTGGTTGCTATTTACTGGTGTTAAATCAGATGATTTGACAGGTTGGATAGAGGCTGGTGGCAATATGAATTCCACGACAGCCGGAGTTTTGGTTTTTCCAAGCCCGATTAATCCGTGGCTGAGAAGAGAGTTGAGCTGGGAAAAGACTACTTCTCTTTTTGTTGCATCTATTTTCCCCAAATCCAACTCTGCGTACCAGGAATGTTCTTTGGGAACAACCAGCTCATAGGCAAACAACTCCTCTTTCGCAGAACGTAAGGTTTTCGGGTCAATGGCAGTACGGATTCTCAGCTCTTTGTGTAGCTGTGTCCAGCCAAATTCCTGTGTTACATCGAAGTAATCTTTCCAGTCTATGGAAAAGAGAGGAGTTTTTCCTTTATACAGAAAAGGCTTTTCACATATTGCTGCGTCAAGAATTTCCATCTTCTTCTTACCGGTTTTTATTTTTACCAGTGACTTTGGAAAAACAACGGGGCGTTTGCCAGCTTTATCTGAAGGAAATGCATGTGTGATACGCAGATTATTAAAGTGCTCCCTCAACTCTTCCCGTTCTTTATCAACCTGCCCATTGGTAAGAAAATTCCAGGTGGTCATTATTGAACCAATCAGTGCCGAACCCGGTATAAAGTCGGTGGATTCAAAAAGGTTGTCTGCCACTGGTTTTGCTGCCAGACAAAAGGGATGTTCAGGGGTGATTTCCAAGCCTATTTTATCCTGTATTCTCACAGGAGTGGAAGGTGCCGGAATTGTATTACTGATAAAACTTTTAAATTCAACTTTTTTAACCCGTCCATAACCAATGGTTCTCATAGCACCTGTTTGAGAAAGCCATTGCAAGCCGGTCTTTAAATACCCCTCAATGAGAGAACTGTCTTCTTTGGTGGAGAAAAAGCTGACGGTTCCCTCAAAGTCATACTCTTCGCCTTCCAGAAAAGGGCTGTCTATAAAAACAAGATGTTGATTACATGCTGCACCACGCTCATTATCAATTGTTACACGGTTATGAATAAATTTGCCGGTGAGTCTACCGGTGAAAATTATGTCGGAGAAGAAAAGCTGTTTTCTAAAGGGCTGTCCATTTTGACTTGTTTTACCGAGCAGACACATTAAATCCGGAGAAAACACATCTTTTCCAGATGTTGCATCACTGATTTCCTGCCATGCCTGATCAAGTTTACCCGATATCAGGGTACCGGGAATATAGGGTTTACCATCACTGTTTTTGGCAACAACAATGTCCATTCCAAAATCCTCCGGCTCTGATGATTGAGTTAGTAGAGGGCCGGCAAGCCTGATGGTATATCGCAAATCGTTTCTTTTCATGACTCTCCTCCTCCCACATAGTCCCAGAGATCAACAAGATGAAGCCACATCACATTGGAATCATTAAACAGCTCTTTCAATTTATTAAGAATCTCTTTATGGCTGTCATCCAGTTTTTTCCACAGCTTCTTTTGGCTCACCTCATTTTCGTCTTTGATTGCCTTGATAATCTGGTACATTTTACGCTTTGGGAATCCAGGAGAACGTTGTTTTTTGAGATCTTCTATTCCAGCGATTACTTCTCCAAGGTTATCCGGTGAAACAAAAAGATCATCCAATTTACCAAGTCGTTCTGTCCGCCTGGATCGCCACATATCAAGGTTTTTTCCTGCATGGTCAAATGACTCAAGCACCTGATACGCAACCAGATTTTTATCTGTATTTTTCTTGGCCAGTTCGGCAAGATCTTTTGCCAGTTGGATTATACGGTGGATGGGAGCTTTGTGATTGCAGAATATCAGCCCGGCGGCATGTTTTAATTTATGTTCTTTCAATACAGTCTTACCACTTTTCTTCTTTCGTTTCTTTTTCCCCGTCGGTGTGATGACTACTTTTTCTTTAAAGATAATCTTCGTATCTGCCTGTTGATAAAATATATCCAAAACATTGAGCCCAAGCCAGGCAGGAACTACCCAAATAATTTCATCACCACCCCAAAGCAGTGTTTCCAGGCGAATTTTACCGGAGTCTGTTTGCCACCTGCCTGTTTCATCATCAAGTGCACTTTGGATAATATGTTTCAGAATACTATTTTGTCCTTCCCGTACAGAAATATCAAAACGATTCTGACTTTCTTCGTTTTTACACTTATTGGCTTGAAAATTTCCAAACTTATTCCCATCAATATAAATAACAGCCATTTTATGATGCAAAGTGCTTTGTTCTTTGTCACTGCTCAGTTCGGTAAAATCTGAAGTGAACTCCAACAGCTCAGCACTTATTTCTGTTCTTTTGACGTAGAAATCTTTACGTTTTTGATCTTTGCTATAGTTGCGGCGAGCCTTAACCGATTTTGACATAAAATCATTGCCAATTTTGTCATCTGGAGTTGCTGGCAAGACCTTTGAAAAGCCACAGACTTCATCTTCCTGCCCCGGGAAGGAAAGAGATGGTGCCTCCATTTGTTGCCAATGATTTAAAGCTGCAAGCTGATTTTTAATTTTTACAAACTTTTTTGGATCTGAAACCACCGGTAGAATATTCACCACAAAAGTGGCATATTTTAAATCCCTGTTATCAACGTCATCTCCATTGAGAAAGCCGACTATTGATTCTTCTACATCCAGTGGGCTTTCATTATCTTTTGGAGTAAAACGGAAAAGCCCCCAGGATGCTCCCTGAGTTATTGCGTGTACATTGTTTGCAATTACCTCTAATTTCTCCTTTACCTTTGCAACAGCGTCCAGCAATAATAACCCCCCGCCCCGAATTGTGGGAAGGTCATTGGTGTCATAGACAAAATTACCAAGATTCACTCCTTCAACTCGCAAGTAATATTCCATGAAATTCCTCATTTTTTATTTTTGTCAATTCAATTATAGCTCGTAGCAGATGAATTGATACTTGATTCGCGTGTTTTTCTCAGTTTCTTGTTATACCGCGGTGTAACGTGTATCGTGGCGCTCTGCGCCTGCAAGGACACGGCTGCAAAGCTAACATGCGCAGAGCGCACAAAGATACGTAACACCGCGGAGCGGATGTCACGAGTATGGGGGCGAGTATCAATTCATTCGCGAATCACTATAAGCATGATAAATTCGTAAAAAGGTCAAATTCGAGATGGCCAAGTAAAAAACTTTATTTGTCAGGTGAATCCCCTGTTACTTTACACCGAAGCAACTAAAAAAATGGCCTATCAATTCGAATATTCTGTCACATTTTTCCCAGGGAAGTGCAAACAACGCAATGATTAGGCCTATAATAGTAAGCCTAAAGACCATATCATCCAATTTTTCAGTTGCGTTCATAGCTAAAAACTCATGAGTGCTGGTGATCTCATTCTTCACATCATTAAAAAGATCCTCTATATCCATATGTGTTCTGGCAATATCATACATCTCAACCCCCTGCTGCTGGTTGGATATTAACGGAAACTGGTAAAGATTGGTAAATTTTGCAAATGAGTGGCGCAGGTTCTTAAATTCTTTCTGCAAAAAAATCACCTCATTGTCATCGTTTAAATATGTTAAATCTCGACTAAAGGCAAACAGTGTTATGCGTAGATAAAAAAGTAAAACTATCTGATCAAAATACATTTGTCCAAAATGAAACCATAAAGGGATAGGAGATGATGACGGCGCAAGCATGGCACCACTATGATAGCAATATCCATAGTATGTCCCCTCATCTGTCCAACGTAGATATGTTCTTTTCTTTAACCACTCTTTTTCAAATTTTTTTATACCTGAGTGACTTTGTCGGGGGGTATCTCCCGGAGAATCAACATTGAGAAGTCGCAGCCAGTGGCCTGATTCCCATGGCTCTTCGACATTCATTGAATACTTTTCACACAGTGTATGCGCTCCTTTCTCGACAATGGCACAAGTCCAGACAAAGGCACGATTATCAGCATAAATCAAACATTTATTCTTACCACAGTCCAGATGACATTCGAGGTCATTCTTTTTTTCATGTTCCAGTGACTGAGCAGGAACCATTGAGTACCAGGTATCATCCTGATACAGAGGCAATCTGAGAAGTGACAACCAGCTATTTTTATACTCCAGAAACTGAAGGTCATGGCTACAGTATGAAATTTTTTGACCAGTACTGTAATCAGAAGGAAAATCACTCAGAGCTTCTACATAACCCTTGAAATGATCTGTATATGGAATATCAAAAAAACGAAACAAATCGTTAAATTCCAGCATATCATCCAGGGAGGCTGTTCTGTTTTCTGAATCAAGGTATGTTTCAAGGATCAAAAAACCATTCTGTAATAATTCATGCGTACCACCCTGCTTCCGTCCTTCAAATAAAACAACCCAGGGCTGGGCTATTTTAATCAGTAAAGTCTGACCGCTTTTTTGGGCATTGAAAGAGAATGAACCGCACCTTTCTTTATTACTATCCCAAACATCCTCTGGTATTTGACCCCATACTGCTCTTCCATATAACACCTCAGCTGTTTCGCTCGTAAAATACCTGATTCTTTCCCGATCAAAATCTGCTGTGGGTATAGACTTAAAGTAGAGTTCTTTATTTCGACCAAACTGTTTTCTTTCCTGTATTGCTTGTAACGTGTAGGAAAACGGTAAAATAAATCTGGAGAAACTGGCTGGATTAGCGGGTTTGAGGCCTCCTGTGCCCCATGGATTACCGCTCATCAAGTTAATCATTTTTCTTCTCCTCCATAACATATTTCCCCAAGCCCAAATTCACCTTCCCGCCAACATGCAGCCACTCACCAAGAGCAAGATACGGCCAGAATGGTGCGAAATTGCCTTTATAAATGATCTCTCCCTGCAAACCATCAAAATTCAGCCACTGTTTTTGCCTGGTGGAATATCTCGATAATTTCCGGCGGTTGGAATTATCTTTAACGAGTATGATCTTCTCTGCCAGTTCAAGCAGTTCATGTTTTTTTTGGGGAGCAATGATTGAACCATCACCATAAAAGGTGGACAGGCTGTTGAGACGTCCTATCGTTCTGGCAAAAAAAACTGCAAAGGAAGGCGTTTCCCGCAGGAGTTTATCATTGGCTTTGAGACGCAGCGGGGTGATAAGGTGCAGTTTCAATTCCGGACTGTTTGTGTACACTCTGGCTGAGACTATGGTGTCTCCCGTGACTATCTGACTTTGTGATGTGCTGCCAGTGCTGTCGTCTGGAGTGGCTGGGATGGCACTGTCAATTGCGATAATATCAAATTTTCCCCGGTTCTTTCCAAGGCCCCGGCGTTCCCCAAGAAGTGTAAAGGCATCCCGGCAGACAGGGAAATATTCCATGGCGTTTCCCACAAGAGTTAATTCAAAGGAAAATATGTGACCGGGAGGATACTGCCTGGCAGTATCCAGGGGAGGAAGGAGAATATAGGGATTTTGCCGGGACTTTGCCCCGCAGAGTTGTTTATGATAAAATGGTGAAATATCTTTTAAACTGAATCCAAAGCCACCATAAAGAGCCGGGCCTTTATATTCCGGCAGGATGATCTGCCCCCTTGCCCTGCAGGTGAATTGATATTTGGCAAGGCTCAGATGGGCTATATCGGCTGAATGTTTCTGCTCCATTGGTTTACCTTGATTTCTTCAGAAGGGAATACGACGCAGAGTATAACAAACAAGCTTGAGAGACAGGGAATTACTCTCAAACTCATCCTACACAATTTTACTGTAATTGCAAATAGTTTTGCGTTTAATTCATTTTCCAATCTCTAAGGGAGTAAGTATCCGGTCACTTCTCAAAAGTTAAAAAAATTGAAGATCCGCCGGTGAATATTTTCTTGTTTATTCACTATTCATCGCTTACATTGCTGTTATGCAAAAAATCGACACTCGAGAACAAATCCTTGAGGCTGCTAAAGCACGTTTTGGCCATTATGGTTTTAATAAAACTACGATGGTTGAAATAGCCAAAGATTGTGATATGTCAGCAGCAAACATCTACCGTCATTTCGATGGGAAAAATGATATTATTGCAGTTCTTGCGAAAAGAATTTTTAATTCTCAGGAAACCAAACTTGCCGCAATAGCTAGCCAGGACTCTCCCAGCTATTCGGAAAAACTTCACAGCTTCTTTCTTGAAGCACTCCTCAGCACCCACCAATACGTCACAGAACAGCCGAAAATAAGGGAAATGGTGGATTTTATCTGCCACGAGCGATTGGATCTCATCCAGTCGAACGGTAAAAAAATTGAGCATCTCATAGAGACCATCCTACGGGAAGGCGTTGAAAGCGGCGAATTCGATATTGATGATATTACAAATACTGCACAAGCGTTTAAAAAAGCAACTGTCATGTTTCACACACCCTTATTTATGAACATGCACTCTCTCGATGAACTTAAATTGTTTTGCAGGAATATACTAAACCTTCTCATTGCTGCCATCATCTCAAGGAATCAGGATTAAACATGCAGAAAATTGAAAACTGGATAGGAAATACAGTGGTCAGGTATCGCTGGTTGTTTATTGTCGGGCTGCTCAGTTTCGCTGCCCTATCTGCAAGTGGTATGCAGTTTCTTACCTTCTCCAACGATTCCAGAATGTTTTTTTCAAAAGAGAACCCTCAACTCCAGGCCCTGGAGGCTCTGGAACGTACTTACACCAAAGTAGAAAATGTTCCAGCGGTTCCCGAACCAGCCTGAATCGCACCAATAGCGGCAACTCCTAATTTT
>DQTH01000084.1 GCA_015662865.1 Desulfocapsa sulfexigens | reverse complement strand
GGCTGCTTTGACGGTAAAGGATGAAGCAGAGACGGCTGCCACCATGAAATTATGGGATACATTGTCAGATGCACAGCGCGAGGGATATCTGACAAAAGTGCGTGACAGCCTACCGGCAAGTATAAATCCGGGCATGGATGTGTTGCTTATAATGGCCAGATCTCTGGCTAAAAAGTCAACACAGATGTGCTGTCATGATTGAACGATTGATTCAATCATGACGGAGTGTCGTACTGACACGCGGGGCGGAAATTGAGAGACGTCATCCCTGTTGCGGGATGACGTCATGGGTTGTGCTATCTCTGCAAATATAAACAGTGCTTACCTGGCCCCTTAATTTCCGCGCTGTGTCAGCATACACAGACACAGCGCGGAACCAGCACTATCGTGACTATGCGGCTTTTCGCACTACAAAATAAGGAGGACAGATATATGAGTAAGATCAAAGAGACATTCGACGCACGGGCAGAAATTAAACGCATCCGTGCTCTCCGGACCGAGGCAAGCGCAGGCTTTTTCGCAAAAGCCGCCTTGAAAAATATCGGGCTGAGCTGGTTGCCATGAGAAAAGCTGGTGCATCATGCGCCGACCTAGCTGAATGGTTACGGGTTACCCATCGCTGCAGGATTCACCGCAGTTCCATTGATCGATATCTGAAAAAACTGCCTGAACTGAAAAATGGGATCGCTGTTAAAAAGGAGGAGAAGGAAGAATATGCCAAGTTTTAGATCAGCTCAGGCCCAGGCCAGACACGCCATTTCCAGAAAGGTATCTCTCGGCCAAGGACGACACGATAATCAAAACGACGGCCGGATCCACAGTGTTGGTACGGCAAGGGGATATGAACAAGCCCTTAGAGGGTTTGTTGAATATATCCAGAACAACCACCAGGGTGATCTTTCCAGTGTGGCCGTACAAGAAGCACAACAGTACCTCGCCGACCGGGCCGGGATGGTTGCCCAGAAAACCCTCGATCTCGACCGGCAGGCCATTCAGATGCACCTGAGTATTCAACTTGATGTTGTAAAAAGTGAGATTGAAACCTGTCTTTCCACTCGGAGCTATACGGCTGTCCAGATTGAACGCATTACCTCGGCCCAGTCCGAACATAACAGCCTGGCCACACAGATTGCCCATGAGGCTGGTTTAAGAGCACATGAGCTGCTGACTCTACACCCTGCTGGAGATCGTCAAGCATCAACACACCGACAGTGGAGTACGGATCGCTTTACCGGCCGTACCGGTCAACTCTACACGGTGAAGGGGAAAGGGGGGCTGGTTCGAGAGGTCATGCTATCAGATCGTTTGGCTGCCAATTTGGAGGGGAAACGCCTTGCCAAGCCAAAACAGATTACTGATCGGGGGGTGAGATATACACAGCACTACGATATCGGTGGTGGTCGGGCATGGAGTCAGAGTTTTTCGGCAGCTAGCAAACGGGAACTTGGCTTTTCAAATGGGGCTCATGGACTGCGGCACAGTTATGTGCAGGAGCGTATGGAAGAATTACAGAGAAACAGCATGCGATACGATAAGGCAAAGGGAACAGTCGCCCAGGAGGTAGGACATTTTGCCAAAGACACCACTGAGGCGTATCTCAGATGAATCGGATAAGGCTTATTGTTGCAACGGGGATTATTGGAGGTTTTGTCTGGCTGAACTGGTGGGTTGTACCTCCTATGGGCCTGTTTCACATGTCGTTGATCGATCCACCTCTTCCCGCAAATGGGTATGCGCTTGTCTTTTTTCACGATGGGAAAAGCATTAATGCAGCTACTCTCAATATGCTGAAAACAGGGTGGTCTATAATCTGGCATATCTGGCCTTTTGCCGTTGCCGGACTGTTCTCCGGTTTGATGATCGGCTACCCCTTGGGTGAACTTGCCGGACGGAAACTTGCAATCGCTCAGGCGTCGGATGAGGCTATTCGCTTAAGCGAAGAATTATTCATGGCAACACAGGAAAGAGAGGTCATCGCAGAAAACACCTTGAAAAAGGTGCAAGTTCTCAATACCGAGGCGAGAGGTCTGCAAAAAAAGATCTCTCAAGAGAAACAAAAAATCTTTGTGATGAAAGTAACTGCTGAAACGGAACTGGAAGCTGCTCAGGGATTTCGACAACGGAATGCCTCTTTACGAAAGGAATTAAACAAGGCCCGGGCGAAGATCCGAAGACTGGAAAAACGTCGGTAAACCGATTGACGGAATTTTCTGATCTGATAAAATACAAGTAATAAGAGTGTACCGTGACGCTTTAAAGTCTGCATGACACACGGATCGGCCTACAGAGCCGGACCAATCGCATACGATCTATGTCGTTTTGCTGGCAAATCTGTCCGGTCCTATCCACACCGGACCTATTATGAAGGATAGCAGCGGTGAACAGTCCCACGCTGACAATCTGGGGGCGAATCGGGAAGGTGACTTCTCGCGGTGGTTCAATTCATAACCATCGGTCATGGCAGCAATGCTGACCATCTGGCAATCTAACGCGACGCACATCCTGACAGTTTCACAACACACGGACGATTTACGTCCAGTTTTGTTCTTGTTTGTCCTGTTTTTTTCTGTTTTAATATATCCTATATTGTGCAAGAAATATCTGTTTTGAATAATCAAAATAGATAACTTCATATTAAACTCACGGAGTATACGATGGAAGACAGATGGCTGTCCGTCGAAGAAATTGGTGAATATCTCGGTGTAAAGAGAGATACAGTTTACAGATGGATAACTAAGAAGAACATGCCTGCAAGCAAAGTTGGCCGCCTATGGAAATTCAAAAAAGACGAAGTAGATGCCTGGGTTCGTCAAGGTGGAGCAAATGAGAGAAGCCGTGACAAATGAATAGCCAAATCCAAAATGTACTCCAAACGCTGAATGAGGCGAAATACCTGTACCATCGGCTTGTGCTGCTTGCAGGTGAGACATGTTCAGGAAAAACAACTATCCTGCAAGAAATATGTAATAAAATTAGCACGACCCCGGTCAATCTCAACCTCGAATTGTCCGAGCAATTGCTGGAATTAACCGCCAAGCAGCGAACCTTACAACTTCCCAGACTTTTGGAAGACTTGGCAAGCGATAAAGGGCAAACTGTCATTCTTGATAATATTGAAATACTTTTTGATGTTGATTTGCAGCAAGATCCACTTCGTCTGCTCCAGAGGATTTCCCGCAATAGAAATATAGTGGTTGCCTGGAATGGACGCGCTGCGAATAACAAACTGATCTATGCAGAACCGGGTCACCCAGAATACCGAAGCTACGCTGCTACAGACTTTTTAATAGTGCCCACAACACGACAAAAGGAAATACTGCAATGAAATATGGCGACCTGATCCAGTTCGACCCAATAGAATCTGTTGTCCAATTGCGTGATGCAGATCATAGCTCTGCAGCCAAGCAGCTGGTCAGCACTTATGTTATTTCCGACGAAATGGCTGACCGGCTAATCTCTCTTGTAATTCCCCAGTTGCAATTTGAGCAGCCCATGGACAATAAAGGCTTGATGGTTGTTGGGAATTACGGCACAGGTAAATCTCATTTGATGTCGGTAATTTCCACCATTGCAGAGAATAGTTCAGCTTTGAAGATTATTGGCCATTCAGATGTGGCTAAAGCAGCCAAACAGATCGCTGGTAGATTTAAGGTGATCCGGACAGAAATCGGTGCCACGACCATGTCTTTGCGGGAAATATTGGTGGCAGAGCTGGAAGAAAATCTGGAAAAATTTGGAGTTGAATATGTTTTTCCTGAGACAGACACCATTTCCAGCCATAAACGCTCATTTGAAGATATGATGGGTAAGTTTCAGGAAGTATTCCCCAATCAGGGTCTATTACTTGTAGTTGATGAACTCCTCGACTATCTCCGGACTCGTAAAGATCAGGAGTTGATTCTTGACCTTAATTTCTTAAGAGAAATTGGTGAAGTCTGTAAGGATCTCAACTTTCGTTTTATCTCCGGGGTTCAGGAGGCGATCTTTGACAGCCCCCGTTTTGCCTTTGTTGCTGACAGTATTCGTCGGGTTAAGGATCGTTTTGAGCAAATTCTCATTGCCCGGCAGGATGTTAAATTTGTTGTTGCTGAGCGGCTTCTTAAAAAGAGTCCAGAACAGCTGGCAGAAATCAAAGAACACCTGACAGGCTTTGCTAAATTTTACAGCAACATGAATGAACGAATGGATGAGTTCGTTCGCCTGTTTCCCATTCATCCAGATTATATCGATACCTTTGAAAGAGTGACAGTGGTTGAAAAACGGGAAATTCTGAAAACAATGTCTATGGCCATGAAAAAGGTATTAGACCAAGATGTTCCCACCGACAATCCTGGACTCATTGCTTATGATTCTTACTGGAATACGCTATGTCAGAATGCCTCTTTTCGATCAATTCCAGAAATTCGCTCTGTTATAGAATGCAGTAAAGTTCTGGAAGAACGGGTTGAAAGTGCCATAGCTCGACCGCAATACAAAGAGATGGCCCTGCGTCTTATTCATGGCCTTTCTATCCATCGTCTAACCACCGGTGATATTTATTCTGCCATGGGGGCAACTCCAGAGGAATTACGGGACAAATTATGTTTATTTGAGCCAATGATTAATGAGCTTGGCAGTGATGAACCAGATAAAGATCTCCAGACCCATGTGGAAACGGTTCTGCGTGAAATACATCGTACTGTCAGCGGCCAATTTATCTCCTCCAACCCGGATAATCGCCAGTTTTACCTCGACCTCAAAAAAACAGATGACTTTGATGCTTTAATTGAGAATAAGGCCGAAACTCTAGGCAACGACCAATTGGATCGCTCTTATTACGAAGCCCTGCGTCGGGTCATGGAATGCCAGGATACCACTTATGTCTCTGGCTACAAAATCTGGCAGCACGAATTGATCTGGCAGGAACATAAGGCCGGTCGTGGTGGTTATCTGTTCTTTGGCTCTCCAGATGAACGATCCACAGCTACCCCCCAGCGTGATTTTTATATCTACTTCATTCAGGCCTTTGACCCTAGCGCTAAACTTAAACGCTATATCAAGGAAAAGAAACAAGATGAGGTCTTTCTGGAACTCTCGACTAATGATGAAGAGTTTCAGAATAGTCTAAAAAATTATGCTGCTGCCCTTGATCTTGCCTCAACCTCATCTGGACACGCCAAGTCAACCTATGACAGCAAGGCCAATGTTTTTTTACGCAAACTGGTGGGTT
Organism: Desulfocapsa sulfexigens; assembly: GCA_015662865.1. Lineage (GTDB taxonomy): Bacteria > Desulfobacterota > Desulfobulbia > Desulfobulbales > Desulfocapsaceae > Desulfocapsa > Desulfocapsa sulfexigens_B. Next base: position 1,300 of record DQTH01000084.1, on the reverse strand, counting down.
GGCTGCAAAAAAATATGACCACAGTCTTTCAGCTCACCTACCAGGGTCGGACAAAATTAATCACTGAGTGGGTTAAGGGGAAATCCATCCGTGATGTTGCAGGACTTAGCCAGGATGAAACTATAAATTTCCGGGATTTGATCAACAGTGTTGCTGGTATTTGCCTGGCTTCTCGTTTTGCAGACCAAGCTCCTGAGTACCCCTATTTCTCCGTACTTGTGACTGACAACAACCGGGAACAGGCAGCCTTTGATGCTCTTCGTGCCATTGCTGGTCAGAATCGGACCAAGCAGGCCACTGCGGTCCTTGATGGATTAGAGTTGCTGGATGGTGATAAAATTGATCCCTATAAATCAAAATATGCTACCTACATCTTAAATATTACAAAAGAAAAAGGGCATGGTCAGGTGGTTGGTCGCAGTGAACTGTTTAGTGATGATCACGGCCTGGAATATATGAATCCGGCAATTTTCAGGTTGGAGCCAGAATGGGTGACGGTTCTATTGGCAGCCCTGGTTTATTCAGGTGATATCGTCCTGGCCATTGTCGGTGATAAATTTGACGCCACCGGCCTCCAGAAGATGACCTCGTGCTCTATTGACGAGCTGGTTCATTTCAAGCATCTGGAACAACCCAAAGAATGGAATCTTCCGACCTTGAAGGCCTTATTTGAACTTCTTGGTTTACCGCCTGGTAAGGCCCAGCTCATCACCCAATCCAAAGACGATCCGGTACAAGACCTGCAAACCGCTATCTTAAAGATCGTGAAGAGACTTGTCATGGCCGGGCAAATATTACGCGAAGGTGTTAGCTTTTGGGGTATTGACCTATTGACATCCACCAACCTTGCCAGCAAGCGGGACGAGTTGGACAAGACCAAAGATTTTTTTGAGTCTCTCCAAGCTTACTCTACCCCAGGAAAATTAAAGAATTTTCGTTATACAGCAGACCAGGTCAAGGCCCATGAGCCGGTGATGGCAGTTTTAGATAATCTAAATGCGGTTCAAAAATTTGCTACAGATCATTCCGGCTCAGCAGCATGGCTATCCATGGCAGAACCCAACTTACCAACCGATCACGACTGGCTAGACCAAATGCAGACGACCCGAAAAGATGTTCTAGCATCCGTTGCGTCTGCGGATATCGTCAGCCTAAAAAGTACACCCAGAACTATTACCAGCAGATTAAAGGAACTAAAAAAACAATATGGTTCTTTAAACGAATCTGTGGGTAAAAAGGAGTAAATAGCATGGATGAAATTGAATTAAAGGTCAAGCCCTTCGGGTCGCTGCGCGAACCT
>DQTH01000036.1 GCA_015662865.1 Desulfocapsa sulfexigens | reverse complement strand
TCCGGAGCGATAAATTGCGGGAAATAGCCTTGTATCATACGCTTGGTAATTTACCTGTCCCTGAAATCACCCACAGATTTGTTTGAAGAGGCTTTTTTAACATGAAGAATGTACTAATTTTTGCTGCAGGCATGGTGCTGTTACCCCTGGTTCTTTCAGCTGTTTCATTAATCATACCAAGGACATGTTTTTTGTCGCTAACACTTATTCCTATTGTTATGATGGTCATATGTACGTTTAGTTTTTTTCAGCATAATTATTGCGGTGAGTCCATGCATGTTTTCTCTATCATAGCCAGTTGGAAGCAGGATTCTTTTCTTCCGCTATTATCTTCCTGGAGAGTGGAGTGAAACAATTTTCTACCCAGAAAAAACTCTTACGTCATTTCCATTTTTTTGGACTGTATCTTGGCGTATTCCTTTCACTGTTCATCTGGAGTTTAAGTATCACAGGATTACTGGATACCCCTTCATCACTTATCTATGACTTTTTTTCCCGCATTACACCGGAACAGACCAGAACCAATGAAGATATTCTTCTTGTTGAAGCAGATTACGAGAGTCGTTACAAGGGTGACGAAACATGGCTGCACCTTCTGAACACTCTGGATATTAAAGGTGCCAGACAGGTTGTATTTTTCTTTTTTCCGGAAAATGTATCAAACGACTTTTATCAGACAGCGGCTGATCTTGAGTATGTGTTTTTTGGTCGTGAAATAACTGGAAACTCTGACGGCAAAGGAGAAAACAATCAGCTCAGACCTCTCCCGCCACAGGCTGCAGGAATAAAAATTCAGGTTGGTGCACTGCCTCCATTATCAACAGCATATGGAATTCATCGTGATTACCAGGCAAATGTCACCGTTGGTGAACTGACGATGCCGCATGTTGCTTTGCTCGCTGCCCGGCAACGAACAGGTAAGAAGTATAATCCTCCCAATCCGTTTCGGGTGGATTTTGTTGGTCAATACAGATCATTGCCAAAAATCAGCTTATCAAGAATAGTTTCTGAAGACATTATCCATGAACTGATCAAAGACAAGACTGTGCTGGTGGGTTTGACACCACCTTTTCCTTATAAAGGTTACAGTACTCCTGTTACCCCTGACAGTTTTTCCATGAGTCCGTTGGAATATCATGGGCTTGCTTTACAGACCCTGTTAAACGGGACAGAGCTGCGTTTTCCCCCTCCCTGGGCGATCCTGGCTTGTCTTCTCATTGTGACAGGGTTTGCCCTGGTAGTTCATCAAACCTTCGGTTCATTTATTCATATTATTGTTGGCGGTGTTTTATTCATTGCGACACCTGGGGCAAGCTGGCTTCTCCTGGTATTCACCAAAAACTGGTTCCCGATTGTTGAAGTTATGCTGAGTTTTGTCCTGTTCCTTCTCCTGATTTCTACCCGTGACCGTCTGCTGCGAAACAAAATTGCTTTGCAGATCCTCCTGGATCAATCCTTGAAGAAGCAGGAAAAGATCATGCCCAAAAGTTTTTTCCGTTCAGAGGATTACTGGCCGTTGGTCATGAATATGATCAAACAGACGCTGAATATCAAGCGCTCCATCCTTCTCGAGGCAGTGGAAGGAGATCATCGGGTCAAAGAAGTCATTGCTCTGAACAGTTCTTTTGAAGAAATACAGGAACGGCGACGGGATTATCATCGAACTCCATATAAAACAGCCATTGAAAAGAATGGTGCCATCCCCGTGGATTCATACTTCAAATCACTGGGCAGTGATGAGAAATCCTACCTGGTGCCATTGAATTTCTTCGGGCAGGTTCAGGGCTTCTGGACGTTCACCATCGATGTTGAAACAGAACAGCAGACACCTGAACTGTTGAATGTTGCCAATGTTCTGGCACGGGAAATCGGGAAGATGCTCTTCAGACGTAAACAATGGGTGGAGGAAGGACGATGGCGTGACAATCCCCTGCGTAAACTCCTGAACATGGAAAAGCATCATGAACTTTATCATGAAATAACCCGTATAACCGCTTTCCTTGTGCGCCGACTTTCTGTACTTGAATCTGTTTTTAATGCCGTGGAAACAGGCACGATTCTCTATAATCCCTTTGGAATTGTTGTTCAATCAAACAGGAAGATGACGGAGTTGTTGACCACCCTTGAAATCAATGTCTATGGTATGAGCGCCCTGGATTTTGCCGTGCATCTGACCAATGAAAGTCCCTTGAAAATTCGACAGCTTTTGGCCAGGGTAATTGTTAATCACGAAATCATTCAACTCAATATATCAATCAACGGTGATAAAAAACATGATCAGATGCTGACAATCCGACCACTGAAAGCTTCAGAAGAAACAGTGGTGGATAAAGACAATCCGCAGCCATTTGAATTGAACGGTTTCTTGTTTGAAATAACTGATATCCCGAATCGTCTCGAATCGAACAAGAATCAGCAGGAAATATGGCAACATAGTTTGAAACATCTTCAGGCTGAGCTTGAAGTATTTTCGGGTGATGTCAGGGCAATTTTTTCTGACAGGCGGGACACCGGCCAGACAGATGCCTGCCACAGGCTTATAAATAAAATTGAAGCCATAATAGATTACATTAATTCGTTTGACCGACAGGTGGAGCAAAGGCTTTCTGCTGACAATCCTGTAACCTTCCGGGTTGATCTCCTCGAGAGCCTGCAGGAAGCCATTGACACCGTTCAGCAGACAGCAGATAAAAATAATATTCTTTTTTCGATCCGAAATTCTGGTACAGCACCAATAGTTCAGGCAGAACCTGATGACCTGACGAGCTTGCTGGAAGCCATTCTTTCCCTACTCGTTACCGATGCCCTTGATGATTCCACAGTAATAATTTCAGTGGATTTGAAACAGGATGAAGTTATTTGTTCACTGGCCAATAGAGGTGTGGGCATGCCTTCTGAGATTTTCCAGCGTTTCCTGACTTCACCTGGCAGAGATGACCGAATCGAATATCAGAAAATGCACCGGATTCTGCCGCAACTGCAGCACTGGCGGGCTGCTTTCTCAGGGGCAAGTGATTTTGGACAGGGACTTCAATTTAAACTTATATTGAAACCGTTGAACGAGTTGACTTAGAAGCTGATCTGTAATGAGTGATTTTATCCTGCCACTGTTTCCTGCTCATGGCCTGGCCATTTCAGTTGTCACCACCGTATGGGTCGGTGTCTGGGTTGCCTGTTTCTTTAATCTTCGTCTGGGCTGGGTTTTAAGCGGGCTTGTTGTCCCCGGTTACCTGGTACCCCTTCTTCTTGTTAAACCGTGGGCCGCGGGAATCACCATCCTTGAAGCTGTTGTAACCTATGCATGTGTCTGGTTCTATTCCACTTATCTTGCAGGCAAGGGACACTGGACGGATTTTTTCGGCCGTGACCGTTTTTTTGCCCTACTTGTGGTAAGTGTCCTGGTCCGTCTCTTCTTTGATACTGTTTTTTTTCCTGCTGTTGGTGAGTATCTTAACCAGTTGCTGTCAATTTCTTTTGATTACAGGAACAACCTGGAAAGTTATGGCCTCATCGTAGTGGCTCTAACTGCCAATATGTTCTGGAAACCCGGCCTGCGCAAAGGGCTTGTTTCGGTGTTCGTTACTGTATCGATCACCTATCTGATCGTCCGCTACGGCCTGATGGCTTACACAAACTTCAGTGTGGGTAATCTGGCTTATATGTATGATGATCTTGCCACATCCATGCTGGCCAGTCCCAAGGCCTATATCATCCTCCTCTCCACAGCTGCACTGGCCTCACGCATGAATCGTTATTACGGCTGGGAGTTCAGCGGCATACTTATTCCCAGCCTCATTGCCCTGCAATGGTATCGTCCCTGGAAACTGCTGATTACCTTTGGTGAGACCCTGTTTATCCTTGTTCTTGCCAGTCTTATTCTGCGACTCACTGTATTTCAGAGAACTACCATGGAAGGCGCCCGGAAGATGCTTCTGTTTTTCAATATCAGTTTTGTCCTGAAATTGATTATGGGACATCTGTGGCTAGCCTATTTCCCCGGCTATCAGGTATCTGATTTTTATGGCTTTGGTTATATGTTGACTACGCTCCTTGCCATTAAGATGCACGATAAAGAGATACCGGTCATCATGGTCAGGGCCAGTCTGCAAACCTCCCTGGTATCCGTTGCCGGGGCCAGTATTATCGGTTTTTGCCTGACACTGCTTCCAACCCATCTCATATTTCTTCAGAACCGACCTGTGATAGAGTCTGGAACAACAGCAGCCGCTGCTTCTGAACTCACCTCCCTCAAAGATCTCGTCCGCAGCGAAAAAGTACAGGTCTATCAGGGGAGACGTCATAATGGTTTTGTTGCCCCTGGACTTGGTGAACTGGAGACCCTTGCCCAGGCGTTTCGCTTTCTGTCCAAATATCGGAAGACAGGTTCCGCCGATGATCTTTCCCAGGCAAAACTGTTGCTGCAGCAGGTGAACTATACAGTTCGTATCGTTGAAGATCGTTACCTTTGTCTGTTTGAACAGGGGCCCCGTCGGGGCTGGGGATTCTTCGTGCTCAATCTCTATGAACGTAATCCGCTGCTTGTGGAGGTGCCTGCACCTCTGAATGAGTGGGGTGTCATGGAGGTGGGAGCAAATATTTTTAATGGTACAGGCGCCGCCGCCCTTGCCGTTGCAGGAGCCGGACTCCGCAGCACCGATAACCAGTCATCAAATGTACTGACTAATCCCCGTACTCCACTTTCTGTTTTTCATCGGGAATTCGGTCGATCAGGCGTTCTTCAGGTGCGCGGTTATACAAAGGCAAGCAGGCGTTTAATACGTCGATCATACCGCCTTGCTGGCGAAAAAACTGTGAAAAGCAGCCTTCCGACAACCATGTGGATCAAGGATGATCTTCCACCTGGTGCTGATCTTTCATGGCTGCGGCAATATATAGGCTCTTTCACCATACACTGGGGAGCATCCCCCCTACCCAACGAGCTCCGAAATATTCCCGGTGGCGGCTTTGTTGAGCTGGCTCTTACCCGTGAAGATTGCAGGAAACTCCTGTTTAAGCCTCTGTTCTTTTCCCAGGAGCTGACTGTAATGCAGAAGGAACAGAGTATTGCAGGTTACCTGCAGGACTGGCTGTTCAGTGACAATAAACGCATTGCCGTTAAAGATTCTGACTTGTATGTCCCGCCTACTCTTGAAGAAATGCTCTTTTTTGACGAGGAGGTTTTAAAGCCACTGGTCCACTTGACAAGAAAACGGGCTGCAGGTCTTTCCTGGTCGGATAAAGACCTTGCTCTGCTCGGCGACACCAGTCAGGCTGCAGGTATAATGGGTTATGAAATAATACGTTACCGCCATACGGGAACAGACTCCACATATCTCATTCTTGTGGAAAAAGACGACGTTGTTCCAAAACGTTACTGGGGATTTTATATTTTTAGAACCACGCCGGCCCGGCCGTATGTGGTTCAGATTCCACGTCCTCTTTCAGATCGTAACGTTTTTGAATATGCCGTGGCACTTTTTGAGCGCCTCAATGCCCAGTTTCTGCTGGTGGGTGGTGCGCATCCGCTGGCAAACAAAGACAGGTCATCTGATCTGCTGCTCATGGAAAATAAAGTCAATCTTTTCAACCTGGTCAGCCAGGTGGCTCTCAGGGAATGGGGGACTGCCCCCATGCTTCTGCTTCAGTGTCGGGCACGCGGATTCCAGGATGATCCGGTTCAGGAACCGGTACTTATCTGGTTTAACACCGGAATAACTTCACCGGAGAAGCTCGATGAACATGGACAGTTTCTTGTCACAACTCTGGAACATGATCTTGGGTCTGTCTCCTTTGTCGGGGAACGCCCTCAGGCTGCAGGATATGGCTCAGGAGGAACCATATCAGCCCTGTATCTTAACCAGACGAAAAACAAGGAAATGGCCACACTCTGGCTCTCTCCTTCGGTGCGGGTTCTGTTTCGTCAGCAGACGGAAAACCGTCTGCTTGAACGGCAGATCAGGGCCCTGGGGTTGCAGACGGCACACGCGGATCTTTATACTTTCTTGACTGCAGAAGAAACTGCTGCGTCTGTTTCACAATTACCGGAATCTCTGGTAAGTGACCTGGAAAGCTATATCTACAACCAGAATATCACCGCTCTGTGGCGGGCAGTTAAGGCCTTCCCTGATTATAAATTCGTCCAGTTGCTGGATATCAGCTCCAAACAAGCATTTCTTATTGTTTCGCCTCCCGGAGAAGGACCTGCGCTTGTTGTAAACCTTTATCCCCGCGACCTGAAAAAAACCGTCCAGGTTCCGCTTTCCCGTCTTTCACGACAGGTGGTGACAGATTTTGTTGAATCAAGGGTGTCGTGGATGAAACTGGGTGAGGCACAATGAAGCGATTTCTTTTTTTCTTTATCCTTGGTTGCGCGGTGTTATGGGGGGTTGTGCATCATCCACGGTTCCTTTTGTTGCGGGAAACCGTGCAGTACAGGGCTGTTGACGCTGAGTTGTTGACGAATTCATATCGAAATCTGGGATATGTGATTGAAGACAACCGGTGGATCACGTTTCCACTGACCCCCAATATTGCAATCATCAAGGTTGTCACCAATGCTGGCATCTCAAAGGAAAACAGCATGATCAGTGGCGGAGAATATCATTATGCCCTTGAGTATGAGATCAGAGGCGGACAGAACAATGATATTTTGCATCATGGAACATATTATCACCTCTCTCAGCTGTCACGTTACAGCGGCAGCGAAGAATCTGAGCCGCCGCACACCGCTTCTCTGTACCTTGATCCCAATATCGTACCGGTGGATGGGCGGGTAATGACCATTAATCAGGCAGACTGGTCATCCCCGCAGCAGCAGGCTGAACAGATTCGTATCCGTCTTGTTGAAAGGGATATGGAGGTAACTGATGTACTGCTGAGGCTTTATGTCATCCAACAGAACGCCCAGTCGAAAGAGCTGTATAACTGGCAGCGGCTCAGTGTCACCAGGCGGCAAAAACAGGCGAGAGGCAATGTCTATCCGTATGATTTTCTCTCAGACAATGAAAAAATTAACCTGATTAACAGGCGGTGGCGACCCATCGGCCCCCTTGGTATACCAGGCAAGGATTACCATATCCGAAATCTTTATACCCGGAAAGATAGCAGCGAAGAGCCGGCCATTGATGATACGCCTCCCGCGTTACCTTCCATTGACCCCGGGCAACTGATGACATTTCCCATTGCTGCAGGTGGTATGCGTCTGCGGTTTTCTTTTACAGAAATGGAACAGGGTGAAAAAAATGAAAAGGGGACTGTGAGGTTTAACTGGTTTGGTCCCACAGCGGCACAGCGCAGCACACGGGATATTTCAACAGATGCTTCCGGGCAAACCATTGTGGAGTTATCGTTTGAACAGGGGTTGGTGGAAATTCGATCGGAACAACCGCTTACCGTGGGAATATGGCAGCAAACAGACGATGACTGGATCGAATGGTATCCTGAGCCTCTGTTTTCAAGAAGCACACTTTGCTCTTCCGGGGAAGATGTTGCTTTTACCCTTGTCCATCTTGATACACAGCAGACGCCACTCCGCATCACGCTGCGGGCTCCTGAAACTGATGGGGTACTGTCTGAATATAAAGTTGAGTACAATTTACACGGATCTCCAGGTGCCGGAGGAATTCTCCGTTTTACCCCCCAGCCTTCCCTGTATGACAGAATGCTGGTGGCGGGTCAGGAAGTTCTGGTATCCGAACCCGCCACCTTCTATCTGAATGTGCCTCCGCAGGTCAGTGGCATACGATTCAGTTCGTCTTCACCTGTTCTGGTGGCGGTTTCCACACGGCCATCTGATCTTTCTCATCTTGTCCGGGTACCGGAAGATTATGATCGTATCAGTGCAACCGACGCCAGACGGCAGCCGGTCTGGTTTCCTCTGTTGCCGGATGCTTATCGGGAGATTTTTCAGCGGCAGCGTTCCATCCTGGTGCATGTTCAGCAGAGACCCCCCGTAGATGATCAGGATCTGCTGGCTGGCCACTACATATACGAATCTCTCCGCCCCTCACAGCAATGGGCTGGACGGTTTTTGCTGCTTCCTCCTGATCGGGAACCAAGACTCAGACAACCTGACCCGGCCTCAATTTTTTATCCCCTTGTTCAAGGAACTGGCAGCCTGAATTTTATTGATGAAAACATGGTGTTCACCACCCGGCCCCGTCTTCTCTTTTTTAACAAAAACGGACAGGATAGTGAAGATGTCACCCTGCTTCTAGATGGAAAACCTTATTTTCATACCGTACTGCACGGATCTAGCGGACAGATGCATTTGCCGGCCGTTTCCATGGGCAGTCACAGGTTGACTGTGAACACTTCAGGCAGACCAGAGTTATATATCAACCATCTCCAGCAAGATGAGGATGGGTATCAGCTTCGATTTGCCAATCGTCTGACCAGGAAGGGACTGCAGTTTCACTACCTGAGAAAAAGTCAGGAGGCTGAACATTTTTCTTTTTCTTTTTTTTCACCAGCCACTGGAGAGCGATCAAAAATCCGGGTTCAACTGTCTGGCGGAACCACACCTGCTGCAGGAGAGCCCCGGCAGGATTTCACACTACTTGACAGACTTTATGATATACATGCTGTGGAAATGGAGTCCGTGAAAGTGCTGAATTCCGGGAACAGGCATGTCGGAGAAGGCGGAAAATTTTTCTTTCCGGTGGGCTCTGACATGCTGCCGGGAAATTATACTCTGTCAGTCAAGCTGGAGAACGATTCAGAGGGTTATTTGATTCTGTCGAAGATAACTCCAGGTATTTTTTCCACACGCAAACTGATTAAAGAACAGTATCAACAGGAGGAAGGCAATGCATCCGGGAAATAAGTGCAACTGTTTGCGAAATATTGGCTTGAACCGGCAATCACCGGTGATCCGGCAGTCTGGTCAGGATAGAAAGACGGGAGTGAGCCTGTTATTGTTTTTGGCTGTTTTTTTTCTCATTCTGCCTGCTCCCGCTTTTTGCGACAACACAGCAGGGCTTCCTGACGCCGTTGATCTGTTAAACACTGCCAGAAAGGGGGGCGAATACAGGCAGCTGCAGGAAGAGGAGCTTGCTGCAATCGAAGTTTTTTTCGGCCGGATGCTTGAAGGAGAGCGTAGCCGGGAACTATTCAATACATGGGAAAAACTTGGGTTCAGTGTCAGGAAAGCACAGCTTGGGGGGAAAGAAGTTTTTGTTCTGCTGGAAAAACCGGATAAAAAGTATGGCCGGGGTTTTTATGTTTTTCCTCTTAGAGCCTCAGGTTCTACAGTGCTGATGATGCCGCATGGGTTTTATGATCTGCACACCCGCCTTATCGGCCAACAGTTTTTTGGGGAGGGCGAGTTCCTTGCAGCTGCGTGGAATACTGTCCATCGAAATAAGTATCCCGGCCAGAATAATAAAACGGCCTTTGACGACAATCCATGGATGTGGGATATGGCTGATCTGCCCAATACCTGTTTTACTGCCCTGACAAGGGCCTTTGCCAGGGTGCAGCCCAAAGGACATCTTGTACAGCTGCACGGGTTTGCCAAGGCAAAGCGTAAATCCGGAACAGCGCGCGATTCGGACCTTATCCTCAGTAATGGAACAGAATCTCCACCAGAAGGATTGCTTGCCTTTGGCGACTGCCTGAAAATTAACCTTCCGGTCATGGTCCGGCTATATCCTCTGGAAACCAAAGATCTTGGCTCAACTGAAAATATCAGTGCCCGGATACTCAATGCCCTTGGGCATGACGGTTTTGTACAAATGGAAATGAGCCTTGGTCTTCGTGAGCGGCAGCGTTCTTCTGTAGGTTTCCGGAAGGCCGTTCTTGATTGTATGAATAGTACATGGCAATAAAAAGCAGATTGTTCATAATCCTGATTGTTTTAACGGGATTTCTGTACGCTGTTCCTGTTTCGGCAGATATTGAGCCGCAGGAAATGGAGTTCCTAAAGCGCTATAAGATACCTCTGCGCTGGGACAATGTGGAAGGGAGCCCTGTGTGGCTCAGTGGTGCCGAACCATGGTACGATTCCGGGCAGCAATGCCATATGGTTACTCTCAATCCCGGAGATGATGTCCTTGTCAGGTTGCCGGCCCGGGCCATGGTCAGGATTTCTAACCGGGAAAAGATGCCTGATAAGACAGCCCTTGCTGCGTTTATCTCCAGTGGTAATGGCCTTTTCCTGAAACGACCTTTGATAAAGGGAGAGGAGAATAATTCACTGCTTGTACAATCTGATTTACAGCAGACAGGTCTTTTCCGTTTACTTCTTTCCTCTTCAGCGAAGGAATCTGTTCAGATTGCACTTTTTGTATCACGCTATGAGTCTTCCCCTGAAATGCTTCCCTATCGTCACCTGCTGGAAATTGCAGCACCAACGGTTGATGTCCAGGAGAAACCATATGGAGCAGGTCAGTCCTTTCAGCGATTATCAGCGGGTCGTCCTGCCCAGGTAAGGATCAAAGGACCTCTTCGGGTATTGCTGGAGCATCGAATGGTTTTTCCTGTTGAGGGGAAGGCCGATCACACACCATACACCATAAAGGGACTGCTTGATTCCCGCAGATTTTTCACCCTCTCAAGCTCAACACGGCCGGAAAACAGAGTATTGCTTCAGGTGAATGGTCAGTATCCCACGTTTGGCAATTTGAGAAAATCATATCTCAGCCTTCCGGAAGGTGAACATGTTCTGACCCTGATCCCGGAACACGATCTGCTTGTCCGTTTAACGGCAAGGGATGACCCTGACTATCTTTTCCAGGAGTTGAATGATCCCTTTCCCCTTGACGGTACCATGAGCAGTGGAAACAGCAGCGGGTTTGTGCCCTTTACAGAGTTAAAGGAGTCTTTGAAACCGCTTCATCCTGAACTGCTGGAGTCTGTGATGACCGCACGTTCATTATGGAAGAAAAATCGTTATCCGGAAGGGGGGCTAATCACTGCCATGGCCTGGAGCAGACTGGCAGAACAGTTTCCCGGTTCCGCTGAACTGTATAAGGAGAGCAGGCGGGCAAAATCTAAATACACTTTTTATCGGGATCTGTTTCCGCAATCAGAAGAGCATGCCCTTCACCAGTCTTTTACTGGAATAATTACTCCCAGGCTGAAAAAGGAAAACAGGCATCTTCGGGTGATCCAGGAAAACAGTCTGCCGTCTATCCGGGATTCCGTGGAAAAGGCCTATTTTTCAGAGCTGCCGGCAGCTGCTGACAGCAAACAGAATTCCGGAGCAGCATCGTTAACATATCTTCTGCCCAAAAGAGAAACTCCCACGGAATTACGCATACTGGTGGAGGTTACAAGTGATTCCGGATCGTTTGCAGTGACCATTGGAGATAACACTGAAATTCAATGTGACATTATTCCACAACTGATACGCCCGGAAAACGAATTTGAATTGAGCACCATTGAGGCGGTCACCAATCTGCCACAAAACAAGCTTAAACCTGAGCTTGACAGGCTGGACCATTTAACTGCAGTCAGGAATGTGGCTGAAGTGATAATTCCACTGCATACCACGGCAGACAAGATTGTTCTCAAGCCTTTGGCTAAAAACGGACACCGCTTACGAGTTGCCTTGCAGTACAGGGATTCCAGCCCGTTTGCCATTACTGAAGCAGAATTTTTACAGGCAAAGACAAATCTAAACGGGGATTTCAGTCCTTATCAGATAGCACTGAAGATGCTGGCCGATCCTCTGGCAGAGCTTGAGGGGAAATCTGCAGGATTCGGGGAAGGAGCCAGCGAAATTGAATCTTTTTTACTTCCACTCATTCGTTATATCCATACCCGGGACATTGTTTACAGGTCTTCAGTTGCCCCGGTTGCCGATGAGCCGGATCGTCCTGTGTTACCCGTGATTGCTGTTGAAACCTTGAAAAAGAGGATTCAACAGGCTCGGGATGCCGGCCAATGGGTTGCAGTTCTGGAAAACAGCATGGTGCTCCATCTGGGCACCCGGGGGCAGGATAAAATAGATGCGGCCATGTTGATTGTTGATGCCCTGGAAAACAGCAATGAACCATACCTTGCCGAGATGCGACTTCGCGGCATGCTGCTTTATCCAAAAGGGGATGAAGGGATGCAACTGGCGGAACTTTCCAGGATTCGGTTGGAAAAGTTTTACAGGGATCGCGACGATCTGCGCAGTCTGAGCACATTATACGCGGCCTGTTTGCGCAGGAATCCTTCTCCCCGGATTATGGGAAAACTGGCTGGAATTCTCCTGGAAGAGGGACGTTACCGGCTGGCACTGTCCGCCTCTGTTATTCTTCCATCAACCATTGAACAGGAACGGGAATCTTTATTGCGTTCCGCTCTGGTGGCAGGCTGGCAGCAACTATTTGCTGATACAGTGGAAACGATCAGTGACATCGAGCTTCAGAACTACTGGCAGGGGCTGTATCAGCAGAAATACAGCAACCTTGAAGACGGCCATCATTTTTTCTACGATGCAGGCACAAAAGGGGAAGAGCATCTCAGAGCGATTGAGCAGGCCCGGATAATAGGTGAGCAGCTCATGGCTGATGATCTGAAAATACGGCAACAGGCTGTTTTGGCCTGGGAACAGTGGCAAGCCCGACTGCCTGGCCCATATACCTGGAGAAATGAACCGTGGCTGATACACGATCATGCAGGTGGCGTATTTCTATACAGTGAGGCTCAGGATCTTAAGATGGCCATGTTTCGGGCAAACTCCAATCGGCCTGTGCGGGCGCGAATCTGGGGCCCGGCCAGGATGAAGCTTATTCTGCGCCCCCTGCATGAAAAATCAGTGAACGAAACTCTGAACGGCTGGGTATTTTTACGTGTTGATGATAAAAAAATGGACCTGATTCCTGTCAGCAACAACCTGCCCGTCCAGCAATGGGCCATGCCACCGGTAGACGGAACCGTACCTGGCCGGGCAATTATTTATGAATATTCTTTTGGACCGGGTCCCCATGAAATAAGTCTGGCCGGTGATACTTTTCCTTTGCTGGCAGGAATACAGGTTTATCGGCCTGAGTTAAATCATGGGTTACCACCCTTGAACCATGATGGAGTGGCAATGATCCTGCAGGGAGTTAAAGAGAAAGAAGAGCCTTGTCAGGTCACTCAATGGCGCTGTCTCATTGATGACTGTCTAGCCGTTCTTTCCCGGGATCCTCAAGAAACGCCGGCATATTTTTTATCCAGCCAGATTAAAATAGCGCGTGATTCCCGCCATGAATATTTGGAAGATCAGGCAACAGGTTTCATCAATCAACTGGAAAAAGTACGTGTTCGTCATCCTGATTCCAGCAAAGGCATAGAAGGTGATTTCGGGAAAATGGCAGAATTCATGGCAGCAGGCGATTGGGACAGGGCTGTTGCCGCTGCCCGGGAAGATACTGCAGCAGAACGGTTCAGGCTGATGTCTCTGCTGACTTACCTGGCAGAGATAAGACCTGACCGACAGAAAAGTTATGAAGCACAGGCACGTAAACGTCTGCAGAATCATTTCCAGGAAAGGGAAATCCATTCTCTTCTGCAGCGAATAAGCAGCCATACGCAATGGCAGCAGATTGAACTGATAGAGGGCAGTGGTGGCCTGCGCCTGATTCCGCAGCAGGAGTGGCATCCTGAAAGCCCCTCTTTACGGGTTCGGAAAACACTGCTTACAACACAGCTTGATCGTGATGTCGTCCTTGGCAGCAGGGCCCCCCTTGTGCTGTCAATGAACAATATTGGGGTTGCTGAACTGGAAGTCTCCTGGAAGCTTTCGGAAGTGTCATACCTGCATCCGGAGCATATGGATATTGCGTATCAACTGGATGACCAGCAGCAGAAAATCATTACCCTTGGTCCCGGCTGTGAGGAAACATCTGTTCGTCTGACTATACCGGCCGGGCGTCACCGCCTGGTCACCACTGTTAAAAGCAGATACAGCAACCAGTTTCTCCAGGTACGATTTCAGGAAATGTCATCTGTGTCTGAAACTGATGGCCCGAGAGTTGTCTGGTCGCCCCCCCTCAAGGAGCTAGCGTATCATGTTGTTACCCGGGATGAACCTTTGCGGGCCTCAGTTCAGGGTCCTGCATGGATTCGAATTGATGAGCTGAGGCAGTCTGACACTTTTTCGCGTTACAGATACATCAAACCCGGCTGGCAGTCTGTTGAAATCCTGCCCGATGCGGATCGTGAGTCTGCTCTGGTGAGACTTTTCCAGCGTGTTGAAAGGAAAAACGGAGATGATGAGGGACTAACCAGGATAACCAGCAGAACATATCCTAAGCTTGCAAAACCTGTATTTGTTTTAAGTGACAGGAAAGATAAAAAACCTGGAGTGGACTTCAGTGATGCCTACCCCATGGGCCGTCAGGAGGACGGCACATGGTCTGCCGCACTTTCCTGGAATGAACGTCGTAATTTTGATGAAGATAGTGTCAGTGAGGGAAGTGAAAACTTTTTGCAGCTCTCCGGCAGCTATTACCATTTTTATGAATTTTTATCGGCCTACCTGAAAACATCATTTTTTGTGAGAAAACGAACGACAGGAGGTCCCACAATTGGTCTGAACGGAGATATCAGTAGAAGGTTCAACCAGTTTCCCCTTACCCTTCGACTTGAAACCGAGGGGCTTATTCAGAATCCGGCGGCAGGTGAAACAGAACTATTTGATCGCGATCCCACAGAGTGGTCTGTCCGGTTTAAGGCAAGTGCTTACCAGTATCGTTATTTTACCCCCAGGCTCAAGCATCGCCCCCTGTTTGCAATATTTGGCCGTGTACTGAGTCTTGATGATGCCTCCGGTTATGCACCAGGTACAGTGGATCAGGATATTTTCACCATTTATAAGTCAGACCATAAAACCGGGATGCAGCTTTCTGAATATATGGGATACCGTCCCTGGCTGGACACTGCACTGTTTGTCAGGGGAAGCTACACCACCAATTCGGATATGAATCCTTTCAATCCTGATAATATACGCCTTTCAGCAGGAGCTGCACAACTGCTCGGGCCGGCACAACTGGATTTTCGCTATCAGCTTACACACTATTTTGATGATGAAGACCGCTTAGGGAATATAGATCGAAATGATCTTTCTTTTGGGCTGAGCTGGGATCACTGGTTTGAGGACCAGTCACGATTGCAGCTGGGTATGAAATGGCAGTACAGGTTAAACAGCGGAGAGTCTACCGGTATGGCCGGACTCACCTGGTTTTTCAGCACAGGCAGGGCAATGCGCGACCTGCGACCTGAAAACGACCTGTTTTCTGCAATAAAGGCTAATCGCGCTTCACAACTGATGAACAACTGGATGACTGATGCCGAAGTTTCCCCGTGAACTGACAGAACTGCTGACCCTTAACCGGACATCATTGCAGCGAAAACTTCATATTCATGAAGATAAAGAACTGTTCAGGGATTTTGTTCAGTATTGCAGAGACACCAACAGCAGTCCCGGCTATGGCGATATCGGCATACTTTCCCTTCAGGTCACTGATTTTTTATACCTGAAAATCAACATGGAAACAGATGCTGTTGCAGAGCTGCGTAAGGAACTGGCTGATTTTAACCAGCGCATGCATCTGGCGGTTTCTGTCCATGAGAGACAGGGATACATTCTGGCATTTGCTGCTCGTATGGGGGCTGATAAACGGTGCCTCAGACGTGACCGGAGGGCATTCCGCCGCTGGTTTGGGGCAGACACTGTGATAGAGCGCTGCCAGCGCCGCATTTCAGAACATGAGTACCGTATTGTGGATCTCCTCAACAGATTGGGCAATGTGGTTTTTGCATCTGTGCAGACCGATGCTACGGAGGAACAGCGAAAACTTATATGGGAACGGATAGATCTTGAGGAGTTGACACGAAAACTTCTTGTCTATCAGGGTGATCCGAGAGTCAGGATAGCAGCTTTCGGATGCCTTGCCCGTGGCATTGCCGGGCTGCCGCAACAATTTCAGCTGACCACCCTTAAAGAGGCCACTGTTACATTCATTTACCGCTCAGCCATGGCAAGTCAGGAGCAGATCTGGATTCAATGTGAAGCCCTGGAACTGCTAGCTCTCATCGCGCCCCATTCATTTCTGCAGGCAATGAAACATCATTGCAGCCATCCCCGGGCAGGAGACGCTCTTTTTGTCCGTCGCCGTGGAGTTTATCTACTGGGAGAATATGAAAGGTTCTATGGTGAGCTGGCGTCCCTGATGCCTGATATCCTCAATGATCCAAGCCCATATGTCCGTCAGGCTCTGGCTGAAACACTGGGGTCTGTTTTGTCTTCAAGCAATGTCAAGGGTCGTTCCGGGGTGTGGGAATGGCTGCGAACGCTTATGTTCAGCGATCAATCCTATCAGGTGAGAGCTTCTGCTGTGCTGGCAATGAGCCGGATTCCAGCAGATCCACTGCTGGAACCTGAGAAGATGAATCTGCTGCAGACAGTGCTGGCAGAAGAAAACAACTCCTTTGTCTTAAAACTTGCCCTGGATGTTGCTGCCAGTGAGCTTGAAATACTGGTGACGGATTTCAGTCAGGATTCGGTTGACACATACAGGAAACATCTGCTTCCGAATGTGAGGAAACTCCACCAGCATGCCTCTGATCTCAGCATCAGACGATGGGCTGCCCTCATCCGGGAAAAAATGATCATTGCCACTGATCCGGCCTGCAAAGGACTGAAAGAACAGCTTGTGGATCTGTTGAAAGATGTGGAGCCTGGTAAGAGCTGCAGGGTACCTCGCGTGCTGGTTAGAAAGCATGGAACCGATACTTTTGCACGTGTATTGTCCGTGTTGAGTCAGGATGATTACAGTTACAGCCTGCGTGCGACTTTTTTCGGGTATCGGATCTGTAAAGGAGATACTTTTGCCTTGAGGTGGTGGCGGCTGCTCCATGAACTGCGTAATCCCTCTCCGGATAAGCGACAGGGGCATTCACATAGTGTTGGTCGCCAGTTCAAAGGGATTTTTCACTGCCCTTCAGCCATTCTTGGTGAGCTGACCCAGACCAAAGTACCTGGGGAACCTCTTTCCATGGATTCAGAGGACAGCTGGCGCCCCTACATTCCTCTTCCTGACCAGATCCTTTCCTGTCTGCAGAACCCCATCCGCAGGCAGCCGGTCAGATTATATACAGCTGAAGGAATAACGGAAATTCATCCACCGCCTTCCAGTATCCGCCGGCTCATTGGAGCAGGGAAACTGACGTTGAATTTTTCCCGTTATGCTGAAAAACGCAACTGGGAGGAGGAAGGTTCCGGAAAACCGGGAGAATACATAAGTGCTTTGAAAAAACTGGGTGTTCGAGTCAGATTTATACCCTATGATGATGAAAACGGTGGCAGAGACAGTGATCCAAGCGTAGAACGTTTTTTTCTTTTTCCCCTGCCTCTGATGGATACGGACTGGTACTTTCGCATACGTGATTATTTCTTCTCAGTTTATGAAAATACCCTTCCTGATTTAGCTGTTTTTGCCACAGTTTTACTTCTCTTTTTTGCTGGTTCCCGTTTTATCATGAGCCGTATTGCCATCCGTTCCCGCCGGAAGCTTGACCTGGTCATCGGAGGGTGGGGAACACGGGGTAAGTCCGGCACAGAGAGATTAAAGGCGGCACTGTTTGAAGCACTCGGGCACAGCCTGGTTTCCAAGTCAACGGGTTGCGAGGCCATGTTCCTTTATGCCTATCCCTTTGGCAAAACCCGCGAAATGTTTCTTTTCCGTCCCTACGATAAAGCAACAATCTGGGAGCAGTATGATGTGGTTCGTCTGGCCACCCGGCTGTCAACTCGGGTCTTTTTATGGGAGTGCATGGCACTTGGTCCGGATTACGTACGCATACTTCAGCACCAGTGGATGCGGGATGACTATTCAACCATCACCAATACCTATCCCGATCATGAGGATATACAGGGACCTGCAGGCTATAATATTCCCCTGGTCATGACTGAATTTATTCCCAAAAAAGGTAACCTTGTTGCCACTGAAGAACAGATGTTGCCCATCCTTGAATCAGCCGCAGGGCGATCAGGGACGAAATTTCAGAGTGTCGGCTGGAAGGAGGCCGGCATGCTTGCGCCTGATATCCTCGATCGTTTTCCTTATGAAGAACATCCATATAATATAGCGCTTGTGCTGGCCATGGCGAAGGAGCTGGGGATCGACCCGGATTTTGCCCTGAAGGAGATGGCTGACCGGGTTATTGCTGATATTGGAGTGCTCAAGGAATATCCCCGGGCCAGAGTACGAAAGCGGGATCTGCAGTTCGTGAGCGGCATGTCAGCCAATGAGCGTTTTGGTGCTTTGAGCAACTGGCGGCGGATGGCGTTTGACAGTCACGATCCGCAAAAGGAACCGGGGATTATACTCAGTACTGTGGTCAATAACCGGGCTGACAGGGTCTCAAGATCTCAGATGTTTGCTAAAATTATAGTGGAAGATTTCTCGGCAGATTATCACTTTCTGATCGGTTCCAACCTGGAAGGATTGATGGGGTATATCCACGAATCTCTGCATACCTATTGTCAGCAGATCACATTGCAAGTGGATAAAATCGAAAAAGACAAGCAGCCTCTGCAGATTCTTGAAGAAATGGCACGCAGGCAGCGGATACCGATGAGTAAAGATGAAATCCGATCCCGGCTGGATGCCATGATTACAGGGCTGGGAATGGACAGTCATGATTTACCAGATGATGCAGTTTGTCACCTCGATAACCTGCAGGAATGGCTTGATAATCACGGGCAGAAGGATGTGGCTGCAGAGATAATCGCCGATATCAGAAAACAACTGGGATCACTTGTTTCCTTTCAGGAATTATACGATGAAGTTAAAGATGCAGGGCAGAACATACAGGTTGATCTTGATGAACGTCTGCATCATCTCATTTACCGGTGGTTTCTGCAGAAAATTGTGGTTATCGAGGAGTATCACGCCACTGGAGATCAGATTGTCAACCGAATCTGTCAGCAGACACCACCCGGCATGCTGAACAGAATTATGGGCCTGCAGAATATCAAAGGGACAGGGTTGGATTTTGTCTATCGGTGGCAGGCCTGGGAAACCTGCCATAGAGTTTGCGAAAAACTTACTTCCAGCCAGGGCGCTGACTTTGAACGAGCTTTGCACGAACTTTCCACGTTTCAGGAATATGGTTTACTGTCAGAGTCCCATGTAGAGAAGAGTTGTGAAACCGTTCGTGACAGCACAATTGCCCAGGCTGAAAGGTATCAGGCAGAGATTGCTCTGATTCTGTCCAATATGAAAACTGTGCTTGCAACCATAACCCCGGACCTGTCCGGTGAAGCTAAAGAGAAAAGCATGGTAAAAAACCAGTCAGTAAAATTGATCAATTTTATTGAATCAATGATTGATGCCGGTGATGCGGTTCGGCGCCGGAAACGTGCTAACCGTATTTATAAAGATCTTACTGAGGAAAGGATAAGTGGTGAGCGGGCGGCCAAAGAACTGAAGATTTTAAACAGACGTCAGAAAGGTGGCTGGCTGTGGAGTGGTCTGCAGCGATTGTTGCCACATTAAGTTCTGATACGAAAATATTGTGTTTGAATGCATAAGTAGAGGGAACGAATCACGAAGAGACCTCCTGTGTGGTAGAATAAAATAG